>JBEKZN010000062.1:0-12374 GCA_049509815.1 Opitutales bacterium | reverse complement strand
CGTCGCCATGAAAATCGAGACAAACCCCACCACCGCGCCCACCGACAAATCAATCCCCCCCGAGAAAATCACCAACGTCAGCCCCACCGCCACAATTCCCAGCACCGACTGGTTGATGAACAGGTTCAAAAACACCCGCACCGAGAAAATCCCGTGGTACAGCAGCCCCGCCGCCACAAACAGCAGTGCGAAAATCCCCGCCGCCGCCAGTAGCGGCAAACGACTCTGCAACGCCGGTTTCATGCCGCCGCCTTTCTCCGCATCAACCCGCCCAGCCACCGCCGCGTTTTTTCCGATTGCAGCAAACACACCGTCAGAATCAGCAACGCCTTCGGCACCGGCGCAATCGCCGGAGGCACCCCCAGGTTGTACATTGTCGTCGTCAGCGTTTGCAGCAACAGCGCCCCCGCCAGCGAACCCACCAGCGTGAAGCGCCCACCCGTCAGCGCCGTGCCCCCCACCACCACCGCAAAAATCGCGTCCAACTCCCGCCCTTCGCCCGTCCTGAACGGATCCGCCGCGCTGATGTTTGAAACCTCCAGCAACCCCGCCAGCCCTGCGCATAATCCGCAAATTGCGTACGCGGTGCACTTCACCCGCGCCGTCGCCAGCCCCGCAAATCGGCTCGCCGTCTCATTGTCCCCCGCCGCCTCCAGAAACAACCCCGCCGCCGTCTTCCGCAGCCCCCACCACGCCACCACATACAACGCCACCACCAGCACCGCCGCGAACGGCAGCTTCATCACAAACCCGTTCCCCAAAAACGCGAACTTCGTGTTCGTGATCAGCACCACATCGTCATTCGAGATCAACTGCGCGATCCCCCGCCCCGCCACCATCAGCACCAGCGTCGCCACAATCGGCTGCACCCGCGCCCACGCCACCAGCACCCCGTTCGCCATCCCGCACAACCACCCCGCTCCCAGCGCCCCCGCCAGCGCCACCGGCAACGACGCCCCGCTCCGCAGCATCACCGCCGCCACCGCCCCCGTGATCGCCATCACCGACCCCACCGACAGGTCAATCCCCCCCGTCGCAATCACCAGCGTCATCCCCAGCGCCAGCAACATGCACAGCGACCCATGATGCAGAATGTCGATCGGTGACCCGTAAAAATGCCCGTCCATCATCGTGACGCGGAAAAACTGGAAGCTCTGGTCGTGCACCACGTTGACCACCGCCAGCAGCACCAGCCCCGCCAGCGGCCACCGCGCCGGCGAATGCCACCACGCGTTCGTTTGCCCGCTACTCATGCGCCGTGGCCCCTCCCGCCATGATTTGCATCAGCCGGTGCGTATCAATTTCCCCGCCCGTCAGTTCGCCCGCCTTGCGCCGCTCCCGCAGCACCACCACCCGCCCGCTGTTGCGCACCACCTCCTCGATCTCCGACGAAATAAACAGCACCGCGACCCCCTCCGCCCGCAGCTTCCCGATCAGCTTCTCGATCTCCGCCTTCGCCCCCACGTCTATCCCCCGCGTCGGCTCGTCCAGGATGATCAGCTGCGGCTGTGTCACCAGCCACCGCGCCAGCAAAACCTTTTGCTGGTTCCCGCCCGAAAGATTCCTGATCGGCGCCTCCGCGTGCGGCGTCTTGATCCGCAGCGCCTGGATGTAATGCTCGCACAGCCGGTTCTGTTCGCTCCGCGCCAGCGTGCGCCACACCCCGCGCTTCGCCTGCAGCGCAAAAATCAAGTTCTCCCGCACCGTCAAGTTCGGCAAAATCCCCTCCCGCTTTCGGTCCTCCGAGCAAAACGCCAGCCCCAGCGCAATCGCCGCCCGCGGCGAACTCACCCGCGCCCGCGCACCGTTCACCTCGATCTCCCCGCTGTCCGCCCGGTCGATCCCAAACAGCAGCCGCGCCGTTTCCGTCCGCCCCGAACCGAGCAAGCCCGCCAGCCCCGTCACCTCCCCGCGCCGCAACGTCAAATCCAGCGGCGCCAGCACCCCGCGCCGCCCCAACCCCCGCGCCGTCAGCACCGGCTCCGCCGTCTCCGCCACCGGCGCGCTGCCTTCATCCACCCGACCTTCCTCGTCCTTCACCTCGCGCCCCAGCATTTTGCTCACCAGCGCCAGGTGCGGCAGGCTCGCCGCCGCATACTCCCCCACCAGCTCCCCGTTGCGCAGCACCGTGATGCGGTCCGACACCGCGTAAACCTGATCCAGAAAATGCGTCACAAACACGATCCCCAGCTTCTCCTCCCGCAGCCGCCGCATGATCTTGAACAGCTCCGCCACTTCCTTCTCGTCCAGGCTCGCGGTCGGCTCGTCCAAAATCAGCACCTTCGCCTTCAAGTCCAGCGCCCGCGCAATCGCCACCATCTGCTGCAACGCCAGCGGCAAAGTCCCCAGTTCCGCGTCCACGTCGCACGCAATCTCCAGCCGCGCCATTGCCGCCCGCGCATGCCGCCGCAGCGCCCGCCAGTTCAAAAACCCCATCCAGCCCGGCTGCCGCCCCAGCCCGATGTTTTCCGCCACCGACAGCGACGGAATCAAATTCACCTCCTGATATACCGTGCTGATCCCCAGCCGCTCCGCCTGCTTCGGCGTCGCCGCATGGATCACCGCGCCCTCCAGCCGCATCTCCCCCGCGTCCGGCGGATGCACCCCCGTCAGTACCTTGATCAGCGTCGATTTCCCCGCCCCGTTCTCCCCCATCAGCGCATGGATTTCCCCCGCCCGCACCGTGAAATCCACCCCCGCCAACGCCACCACGCCGGGAAATTTTTTCCCGATGCCGCGCAAAGTCAGTAAGGGCGTGGGCTCCACGGTGGATGCTGGTGGGCGCGATCTCTCAATACTGCCGCGAGCTGACCGCCGCGGCCGCGTTCGTACTGTCGAAAAGCTGGTCCTTGTTGTACGTCACTGCCGGCACCGGCTGCCCGGCCAGGATCTTCTGCGCTGCGCCATAAATCAACGGCGCCGTCAGCGGATTGCACTCCACCACGCAGTTGATTTTCCCGTCCGCCACCGCCTGCACCGCTTCCTTTTCCCCGTCAATCGAAACCACCATCACGTCCTTGCCCGGCTGCAAGCCCGCCTCCTCGATGGCCTGAATCGCCCCCAGCGCCATGTCGTCGTTGTGCGCGTACACGATGTCGAAATTTCGCCCGTACTTCTTCAGGAACGCCTCCATCACTTCCTTCCCGCCCACCCGCCGGAAATCCCCGCTCTGCGAGTCGATGATCGTCAGCCCCGGATACTTCGCGATCGTGTCCGCGAACGACTGGTGCCGGTCAATCGCCGGCGCTGATCCCGGCGTCCCCTGGATCTCCAAAATCCGTCCCTTGCCGCCCGTGTGCTCCGCCACCCACTCGCCCACCATCTGGCCTTCCTTGTTGAAATCCGAGCCCACAAAGCACGCCACCAGCGTCGGGTCCGTCACCGCCATCTGCCGGTCCGAGTCAATCACCGGAATGTTCGCCGCCTTCGCCTCCCGCAACACCGGCTCCCACCCCGTTTCCACCACCGGCGCGATCACAATCACGTCCACCCCCTGCGCAATGAAATTCCGCACCGCCGCAATCTGGTTCTCCTGCTTCCCCTGCCCGTCGGAAAACTTCAGCACAATCCCGTCCTTCGCCGCCTCGTCCTTCATCGACTTCGTGTTCGCCGTGCGCCACGCGCTCTCCGCGCCCGTCTGCGCAAACCCCACCGTGATCGTCTTCGCCGCCGGCGCGCTCGTGGCGTTGCCTGCGCTGGCGCTCGACGGCGGCGGCGCCGACTTCGAGCAGCCGTGCAGCAGCAAGGCCGCCAGCAGGCCGCTGCTCAGGCGTAAAACCAATTTGAACACTTTAACCGGGGAGGGGGAGGTGGGGTTCATGGGAGTAGGAGAAATAAACGCAATAGAGACCTAGCGTTGCGGTTGCAAGCGATACAACACCACCGACAGCGCCGGCGCCGCCAGTGCATTGCCCGCGATGGTGACGTCCTTTTCCTGCAGCGTCACGTTCGGCGGCTGCCCCGGCACGTTCGCGCTCATCGGGTCGCCCTTCGTGTCCGCAATCAGCCACTGCTGCGCCTGCGGCTGCAGCGCCAGCGTGCCCAAATCCAGCGTCACCGTCCGCGCCGTCGCCTGTGGGTTCACAATCGCCACCGTCAGCGTCTGCTTGTCCGCCGTCCACGCCGCCGACACATCCAAGCCCGCCGGCTGCTCGGCAATCGCCAGCGGCAGCGTCCCGAACTGGTGCCGGTACAAAATCAGCGGCAGCGCCGTTGTGTCGAAGGTCGCCGCCGTCTGGCTCGTCTTGATCGCCCCGATCACGTTCACCGTCTGCGCGTAGTTGGCCATCTCGAAAATGTCGCTGTTGCGGAAATACTCGTGCAACCCCTTGGCGATGCCCAGCGCGTCCTTCAGGTGGTATTGCACGCCCAGTTCCCCGTAGAGGTAGTTCCCGTACCAGTAGTTCCACTCGTCCATCGCCACCTTGATGTCCTTGCCCGCCAGCTCCGGAATCGTTGCCCGGTACTTCCGCTGCGCGTCCGCCACCCGCTTGATCTCGTTCGCCAGTTGCGCCACGTGCGCGGGTACGTCCGGCAGCTCCTTCACGTACACATGCTCGCTCAACAACGTCATATCGTTCGCGCACATCTTAAGCATAGTCTCGTCCCATGTCCCCACTTCGCCCACCGCCACCAGCTTGATCGTTGGGTCCACCTTCCACATCGCGTCCGCAATCTGGGTGTGCTTCTGCACGTACTGCTCCAGCGGCATGTGCCCGAGCTGCCAGTCGCCGAACATCTCGTTCCCGACCGCCCACCAGGTCACATGGTAAGGCTCCGGATGCCCGTTGCTCGCGCGCAACTGCCCCATCGGCGTGCTCGCTGCGCCGTTGCAATACTCCACTTCCCGCGCCACTTCCTCCATCGTGCCCAGTCCCGTGTTCACCGAAATGTACGGCTGCGCCTGCAGCATGTCCATCAGCTCCATGTACTCCGCGATGCCCACGTCGTTCGCCTCGACCCCCGTCCACGCCGGGTTCTTGCGCGGCGGCCGCGAATCCCGCGGCCCGATCCCGTCCCGCCAGTTGTACCCGCTCACAAAATTCCCGCCCGGCCACCGGTAAATCGGCGCGCCCAGTTGCTGCAGCAGCCCCACCGTGTCCCGCCGCCACCCCTGCAAATTGTCCGCCGGCATCAGCGACACCGGCCCGATCTCGAACGTCCCCGCGCCCCGGCTCAACACCGCCAGCCGCGCGTTCTGGCAATCCATCGGCGCGGTGAACTCCAGCGGGTACGTCGCGTAATTCCCGGTCAGGTTGCTGATCGTCTGCGTCAACACCGTCCCATCATCCAGCACCAGTTGCACCACCACCGGCGCCGCGCTCGCGTCGCCCCTCAAAATCACCCGCCCCGTGTAGTCCTTCCCCTTCACCAGCGCCAGCCCGTCCTGGGAAATCCCCCCCGCCGAGCCGTCCCCCGCCAGTTGCACCAGCGGATCGTGCTTCCCCGTGAACGGATTCGCCGTGTCCATCGTCACCGTCCCCGCGGGCCCGATCACCCGCCACGGCGACGCCCCCAAATACAGGTACGGCCCCGCGTTCCACTGCGCGTCGCTCCCCACCTTCCACGGGTTGTACGCATCCTTCACCGAAAAATAAAACTTCCGGTCCTGCAGCATCTCCGCCCAGATCCCCCCGTAAATGCACTTCCCTAGATGCTCGATGAACTGCCCGTAAATCAGCGGCGAAATCGGCGTCAGCGTTTTGTCCGGATCAATCTTGACCACTTGCGCGGTCGCAAGACCGCACAGAAACAAACACATAGCCGCCACCGCGGCCTGCTTCAGACAATGCCAGAGGTTCATGCTGGGGGTAATAAGCGTGCCGAAGATGACCACCCCCGCACTCCGACGCAAGCCGCCGATTTGCCCACCGCCGCCTTGTTCCCCACCTTTCTTCCCCCAACCGCCCTCCGCCTGTTACCCTTTTGTTAAAACGCCGCTTTTCCACCAACGGCCTTAAGCGTGTGTTAAGATGGACGATTAACCTACTTATGCGCCCACGACATCCATCGTCCTCCCCGTTTACGCACGACTCGGGAACCGCGCGCGGCTCCCAGAAAACCGCCCAGCCTCAGCTCAAACGCCGTCCGACCAACAAGCGCCAACTGAAACCCGCCACCCCGCTCCTCTTCGGCTGGGACATGGGCGGCTCTTCCAGTTAACAGCCATGTCGGCTGGCGATTAACCCGCTTTCTGTAGGGGCGTCGCTTGCGACGGCCCATATGCTCATCTCTATGGGCCGCCGCACACTCGTCCCCAGCAAGCGGATCTGCGCGCGTTCTCCTTCTGGTTGACACTTGCCGCAGGGGACGTCCACCCATCCTCGTTAGAAGACACGGCGACCCAAACTGCATCCATACCCGCTCTTGCCAACCCTCCCCAAATGTTTCATATACCACCTAGGTCATGTCACTCGCTGAACTAAAACAGGGAGCCGTCGGCTTGCCCGAGCAGGAACGCCGGGAACTCGCCGCATTCTTGCTCCAATTGGGCCGCGAACGCAATGAGGCCTGGCGCGCTGAAATGTCCCACCGTCTGCTGGAAATGGACTCCGGCAAAAAGATACCCCAGGCTGATTTTGAGCGCCGCATCGGTTTGGCCTAAGCCCCCCTTCGGATGCCCAGCGCCTACACGTATGTGCTGGCTGAGACCGCGAGCGAATACGCCTTCCGGCTCCCACCCGCCGAGCAAGCTCGTCTGGCTCGTATCTTGCGTTTGCTGGCCACCACCCCGAATCGTTCCGGCGATTACCGGACCACCGCTCAGGATGGCCGGGTTCTGCAAAATCTTCTCTTGGATGACTGGGTCATCACTTACTGGGCCGACCACGCCGTGAAGGAGTTGCGCATCACGGAAGTCGTACAAGTGTAGGCTTGGACCGGAACGTGTAAACGTTCCCTGCCGCCACGCAGGCTGCGCGCGCGGAGCCATACACCACAGCGTTTTTTGCCGCGTTCATCATTTCGAGAACATAAAGCGTAAACCTTGCCCGTTCTCGGATTGAAACAACCCGCCAAGTAGAGACACCCTACGCCGCATCGCTCGCCGCATCTTCCCGCGGCTCTTCCGCCGGCGCTGCCGGTGCCGGAGTAACCACCTCGCCGCCTTCCAGCGCGGCTTCGCGCCAGCGCCGGATCAGCGGCTTCTTCTTCCCCTCGATCACGGCACCCGTGATGAGCACTTCCTCGATCTCGTTCTGGTCCGGCAGATCGAACATCAGCTCCAGCATCAGATTCTCCATGATCGAGCGCAGCGCCCGCGCGCCCGTCTTCAGCTCCAGCGCCTTCTTCGCGATCGCCGCCACCGCGTCCCGCGAAAACTTCAAATTCACCCCTTCCATCGCAAACAGCTTCGAGTATTGCTTCACCAGCGCGTTCTTCGTGTCCATCAGGATCCGCTCCAGGTCCTCCTGCGTCAGCGAGTCCAGCACCGACACCACCGGCAGCCGCCCGATGGCACCTTCGTCCCCACCCGGCTCTGCAAAATCTTGTCCAGGCCCACGAACGCCCCGCCGCACACGAACAAAATGTTCGTCGTGTCCACCTGGATGTATTCCTGGTTCGGGTGCTTGCGCCCGCCCTGCGGCGGCACGTTGCACACCGTTCCCTCCAAAATCTTCAGCAACGCCTGCTGCACACCCTCGCCCGAAACGTCCCGCGTGATCGACACGTTCTCCGTCTTGCGCCCGATCTTGTCGATCTCGTCCACGTAAATGATCCCGCACTCCGCCTTCTTCACGTCGTAGTTCGCGTTCTGCAAAAGCCGCAGCACGATGTTCTCCACGTCCTCGCCCACGTAGCCCGCCTCCGTCAGCGTCGTCGCGTCCGCGATCGCAAACGGCACGTCCAGCAGCCGTGCCAGCGTCCGCGCCAGCAAAGTCTTCCCGCTGCCCGTCGGCCCGATCAGCAAAATGTTGCTCTTCTCGATCTCCACGTCGTTGAACTCCGGCGCCAGCGCCCGGCTCTCGCCCTCCACCGGGTTGCTCCCCTGCCCCAGCAGCCGCTTGAAGTGATTGTACACCGCCACCGCCAGCACCTTCTTCGCCTGCTCCTGCCCGACCACGTAGGCGTCCAGCGTCTTCTTGATCTCGCCCGGCTTGATCAGCTTGAAATTCGTCTTCGGCTCCGGCGTCCCGCCCGCCCGCAGTTCCCGGTCGATGATCGTCTTGCACACCGTCACGCACGAGTCGCAGATGTACACCCCCGCCGGCCCCGCAATCATCTTGCGGACTTCGTTGTGCGACTTTCCGCAAAACGAGCAGAAAGTCATCTTGGTGGATTTGGCCATGTGACGGGCTTTACTATACCTTATCTCGCGGGGATTAACAGCGTAAATAACGGCCGCCTCGGCGACGGCCTTAAATGCTTTTCCCCCGGTTTCATGGCCGGTAAAGCCCCCACCCTACTTCGCCACGGGCTTTTCCACCACGTGATCCACCAGCCCGTAGGCCAGCGCTTCCTGCGCCGTCATGTAATAATCCCGGTCCGAGTCCTTCTCAATCTGCTCGATTGCCTTGCCCGAATGCTTGGCCAGCGTCTCGTTGATCGTCCGCCGCCAGCGCAAAATCTCCTTCGCCGCGATTGTGATGTCCGAGGTCTGCCCCGTCGCCCCGCCCGTCGGCTGGTGTATCATCACCCGGCTGTTCGGCAGCGCAAACCGCTTCCCCTTCGTCCCCGCCGCCAGCAGCACCGTCGCCATGCTCGCCGCCATCCCCACGCAGTACGTCACCACGTCGCACGACAGAAAATTCATTGTGTCGTATATCGCCATCCCCGACGTCACGCTCCCGCCCGGCGAATTGATGTACACATGGATGTCCTTCTTCCCGTCCTCCATCTGCAAAAACAGCAGCTGCGCGATCACCGCGTTCGCCACGTCGTCATACACCGGCGTCCCGATGAACACGATGCGGTCCTTCAACAGGCGGCTGTAAATGTCCCACGAGCGCTCCGTGCGCCCGTCGCGTTCGTAAACCAGCGGTAGATAATAAGGCACGGCGGTGAATAAATGTTAAAAGATGAAAAACGCAAGCCGGCCCGCGCTTTCCGCGCCGCCCGGCCGGAAAATCACGCGGCGGAAAGCGACGAAACCTTAGCCTGCTCGACCACGAAATCAAGTGTCTTCGCGTGCAGAATCGCCCGCTGGAGCTGCGCCAGCAACTGCCGGTCCTCCTGCAAACGCTTCACAATCTGCTCCGGCTTCTGCCGCGCCATCATCGCCTCCTGCATGATCCGCTTGTGCAAATCCTCGTTGTCCACCTTGATGCTCTCCTTCTCCGCGATCTTCAACAGCATCAGCGTCAGCTTCACCCGCCCCGTTGCCGCCTGCCGCGCCCCCGCAAACAGCTCGTCCTTGTTCTTCTCGAACTCCGCCTCCGGCACGCCCTGCCGCATCTGCCGCTCCATGTAGTCGCGCAACACCGCCTGCGTCTCGTTCTCGATCGCGCTCTCCGGCAGCGGAAACTCCACCGCACCCGTCAGCGCCTTCACCACCTGCTCCCGGCTCGCCGCCTTCGCCTGCTGCTCCTTGCGCGACTTCAAGTCCTCCCGCACCCGCTGGCGCAGTTGCTCGACGCTCTCGCACTGCAACGACTTCAGCAGCGCCGCGTCCAGCGCCGCCGCCCGCTTCTCACGCACTTCCAAAACCTCCAGCGCGTAGCTCACCGTCTGCCCCGCCAGCGCCGCCACTTCAAAATCCGCCGCAAACGCCTGCGTCACGTCCTGCTTGTCCCCCGCCTTCAGGCCGATGATTCCATCAATAATCGCCCGCACCCCCGGCGCCTGCGCCGAACCCGCTTCCTCCCACGTGCCGTTCTGCGTGCCCAAAATCGGCTTCTCCGGCGCCAGCTCGGCGACCGTCTGCCCGTTCAGCGTGCCCGTGTAGTTCAGCTTCACAAAATCGCCCGCCGCCGCCGGCCGCTCCACCACCGCGTACTCGGCCCGCTGCTCGCAAATCTCCTTGATCGCCGCCTCCACCTCCGCGTCGGTCACTTCCGAGCCCGCCACCTGCACCGGCAGCCCCTTGTATTCCGGCAGCGCAAACTCCGCCACCACATCTACCGTAAATTTCACCACCGCGTCCTCGCCCCGTTTGAACGGCGGCCCTTCCATGTTCACCACCGTGAACACATTCACCTGCGACTCCTTCACCGCCTGCTCGTACGCCCGCCCGGCCACCTTCCGGTGCAGCTCCTCGTCAATCTCCTTCGCATAACGCTTCCGCACCATCTCCGTCGGCGCCTTGCCCGGACGAAACCCCGGCAGCCGCGCCTGCCGCGCAATCTCGCCCAGCACGCTCTTCTCTTCGGTGGCCATGTCGGCGGCCGGCACGGTCACCACCAGCAACTTGCGGGTGTCGGAAATGTTTTCAACAGCGATGTTCACAGGATGTAAAAAGGAAACCAATCAGGGTTAAGAAGCTCCCCGGCCCGCGTTTCCGCCAAACCGGAAACGATTAATCAACCACACCTCCCCGCCCCGGTCAACGCCCGATTTTGCCTCTTGCCCGGGCTTTCGGTGCTAACCAGCCAAAGCATAGCATGATTCCGTCCCGTAATTTTTCATTTCAAACGTTGACATACCGTCATCACAATCACACTTTTGGTCCACTCAGCTCCCCGCCCTAAAATCCATACCCCATGAAGCAACTGCCCCGCCTGCTTTTATTCTCGTCCGCCTTCACCCTTCTTGCCGGCCCCGTTCACGCGGCTGACATTTCCGCCACTGGCACCGGCGCGCTCAATGCCGGTACCAGTTGGGTGGGCGGCACTGCCCCCGGCACCGGCGATGTCGCCGTCTTCGACAGCAACACCACCATCACCGGCCAGCCCCAGGTCATCTTCGGCGCCAACCTTGCCTGGGGCGGCATCATCGTCACCAATCCCGTCAAAGGCGCCACCAGCACCACCAACGGACTCATGATTGGCACCAGCTCCTCTGGAAACACCAGCGTCGCCAACCTCACCCTCGGCAACAGCTCCCTGACCAATGGCGGCGGCATTGACATGAGCAACGCCACTACCCCCTTCTACATCGGCGCCAACCTCACCCTCGCCGCCAGTCAAACCTGGAACGTCGCCGAAGCCAACTCCAGCATCACGACCCCCGCCACCGGTACCGGCTCCGCCATCTCCCCCTTTGCCCTCACTCAATATGAGTCGCTCGTGGTCTCCGGTGCGTCGGCCTCGAGCAACACCTCCCTCATGCCGTTCAGCCTTGGGGGCAACACCCTCACCACCACCGGCCTTGGCGGAATCGTCTTGTACTCCGGCTTGGACATCAGCAACGGCACCATCAACGTCGGCAATGGCGCCCAAGGCGTCACCTCGGCTTTTAACGACACCCAGGCCTTCGTCATTCAAAGCGGCGGCGCTCACCCCATCACCGTCGAAAGCAATGTCACCATCGGCGTCACCGACGCTACCATGCGCATTCAAGTCAACAGCGGTTCGGTATTTTATAATGCCACCACCAACCTCAATGACAATGCCGTACTCAACCTCATCTCCACCAACTCCGGCGCTGGCAATTCGATGACCATCAATGGCCCCCTCAACATCCTCGGAAACACCATCATTGCCGATACCAACGCCCCCAATAACGGTGCCGCCCAATCACGACCCATCACCATCGCCGGCAATCTCACCGGCTCTGCCGCTTTGCAATTTCAAGTCGTCACCACCGGCACCGGCAGCGTTATCCTCAACGGCAACGACAGCGCCTACACCGGCGCCGTCACCCTCGATGCCCCCTCCGGCAACGGCACCGTCACCCTCGGTACCGCCACGGCCGGCTCCGCCGCCGCCACTTGGACCATCAATGCCGCCAACACCCTCCGCGTTGCCGGTGTCACCGTGCAGTTGGGCACGTTGAACGGCGCGGGCCAGGTCACGAATTCGGTGCCCGCCACCACGGCTCAACTCGTCGTCGGTTCCGGCAACTTTTCCGGCAACATAACCAACGGCGCCGCCAACATCGGCCTCACCAAAGTCGGCGCCGGTACCCTCCTGCTCACCGGCAACGACACCCTCGCCGGTCCTAACATTGACGGTGGCACCCTCATCAACAACGGCGTGGTGACGGTTGACAACATCCTCGTTAACTCCGGTGCCACCCTCGCCGGCAACGGCACCATCAACGGCAACGTCATCATCAACTCCGGCGGCATCTTCGCCCCCGGCAACCAAACTGCCATCGGCGCCCTCACCATCGGCAACAACTCCGTCTTCACCTGGAATGGAGCCGGCGGCGACACCGCCTACTTCGCCCTCGGCAACTCCGACAGCACTTCCGACCAACTCAACATCACCGGCACCGGCGTCCTCTCCGAAGGCTCCGGATCCACCTTCCAGTTCAACTTCGGCGGCACCGGCAAC
>JBEKZN010000061.1:0-10717 GCA_049509815.1 Opitutales bacterium | reverse complement strand
AAAACACCCGGTATTCTCCATGTTTGATGCTCAGGGGCAAAATAACGTGTTCCGAGCCGCTGCCGGCGGTGCGGTCGGAGGGGATCGGTATGACCAGCCGCCCAAAAATGTAGGCGGTGCCGCCGCCGGGCCCGGCGGGTTGGAGCTCGATGGCGGCTTTGGTGATGGCTTCGGCGCCGGGCAGTTTCTGGTAATCAAAGTTGACGATCAAATCGATCGAGCGCTGCGGGATGAGCGGGCCGGTCGGCAAGGCGCCGGGGGCGGGGCCATTGTTTTTGCTCACCTGCGTGACGATGGACAGCAGGGGGCCGCTTGGGGAGCCCAGCTTGGCATAGGCGCCCGGGCTGATGAGCACTGAGATTTGCTCAATGGCATAGCGCACGCGCTCGGACTTGGTTTGGGTGTAAAGTTGGGCCAGCACGTCGCCGGCGGCGTCCCAGTCGGCCTGCAAATCGCTGTTGCGCACGGCACCGGCGCCGGCGGCCTCCCAGCGGAGGGCGTCGAGCAGGGCGAGCGTGAGTTCCTCGTCCCCGGCATTGGCCAGGGCGAGCTGGGCGGTGTGTGTGAGGTAGGAGGAGTTGTTCGTGTCGGGCTGGCCGACGATACCCCAGGAGGTGGGGGAGATGTCCTTGATGGTGGATTGGTAAACGGGGCCGGCGACGCTGAGGGCCTCGGTCAGCGTGACACGCCGGTCGTGCGGCTCGGTGGGGTCGCCGATTTTCTGGAGCAGGAAATCACGGCCGGCCGGGGAGCCGAAGCCGAGGTAAAGGGTGGGCCGCTGGTCGGGCATTTGCCACAGTTCCTGATAGATGGCCTGGGGGTCGTGGGAGTTGGCAATCTGTATGGCCGTGCTGGATTCGATTTCAGCGGCGGAAGGGGCCGCGGGGGGGGTGGCTGGCGCCGGTGGGGATGAAGGTGGTGACGCGGTGTCGGTGCCGGTATCCTGCGCCCAAGCATGGCTCAGCGTGAGCACAAACAAGCCGGTGGCGAAGGCCGGGGCATGGTACCGGGACGGGAGCCGGGGTTTGCTCCGGTTTACAGACATGGGAAGGAGCGTAACGCACCCAGTCCCCGGCTGACAAGCGGGCGTTTTGAGGCGGGAGCCGTTTTTGTGAATTTTGAGCGATAAAAACTCGGTTTTCAGCCCCGGAAAAATCTTCAAAATGGGTAAAAAAACCGTTGCGTATAGGGAACATTTACCTAGATTCAAGCTGCCACCCTCTTCCCCCTCATACCCCGCTCCAGCTTTTGGCTGTCACATTGGCTTGTCCCACTGTTGGGGTGGCGCCGGCCTCGGTACCCCAAATAGTCGGGTATCCACATCCATTTTTCAAACTCCATATCCTTTAACTTGAAGCCATGAAATCCATCCCATCGGACTCCCGCCAGGCATCATCTACCTTTTCCAAGGCCCTTTTGGCAATTGCCGCCGTCGTGGCCATCGCCGCGGTGCCAGCCGCGTATGCTGGCGCGCCGGTTTATCTCGGTGGTAATATTGACGTCGGTGCCGACTGGAGCACCACTCAAGTTCCCACCTCTTCAGATGCGGCCACCTTTACGACGACCGGCGGCGCGGGCAATCTCACTTCCCCGGTCAGTTTTGGCGAAATCGTTGTCAACGGCGCCCCGGCACTTACGCTGGGTAACGGCGCCGGCACGAATGCCATCACCCTCGGCAATTCCACCGGGGGCACCGGGATTGACATGAGCGCCGCCACCGCGGGCGTGACCATCAGCGCGCCGTTGGTGCTCGCCTTCAGCCAGATTTGGAATGTGGCTTCGGGGCAAACGCTCACGACTAGCGGCGGCATCTCCGGCACCGGCTTGAGCCTCACTTTCACCGGTGCGGGCACGGTGGCTTTGAATTCGGCCAACACCTTTACCGGCGGCGCCACTGTTAGCTCTGGTACAGTTAGCTTTAATAGCGCCTCCAGCTTTGGTGGCGCCGGGACAATTACGCTAAACGGCGGCACACTGAGCAATAGCATTAGCACCGCGGCCTCCGTAGCAAATCCGATATCTGTAACCAGCACCAGCGCGTTGACCGAAACTGTTAGTTCGGTGAGCTATTCGGGCGCGATGACTATTGGTAGCAGCACAATTCTGAATGTGACCATTCCAGGTACGGATACGCTCACCATCACCGGATCCGGCGCTGTTTCCGGGAGCGGGGAGATTGAACTTGGCACCAGCACGGGCACTTTCCGTTTCGTCGGCAGCAACACCGGCAGCACCAGCACCACCTTTGATCTGGGCACAAGCTCGGCCACGCTGCAGACGCGCAACGGTGGGACAGTCGCTCTGGGCGCCTTGGAGGGCGGTGCGAGCACGAAGCTGATCGGCGCCGGCAGCACGGCCTCACTGAATACTTACGATATTGGCGCGAACAATCAAAGCACCACCTTTGCGGGCGTCATTTCCGAGCACGCCACCAATGAAGTGGTCAGCCTCGTCAAGGTCGGCACGGGGACGCTGACGCTCACCGGACTTAGCACGTATATCAGCGAAGGTAACACCGGGCTCACGATCGATGCCGGCACAGTAGCCGTTAACACCTTGCTCAATGGCGGTACCGCCAGCAGCATTGGCGCATCGAGTGCTGCTCCCGCCAACGTGACCATCAACGGCGGCACTTTGCAGTACATCGGCACAGCGCCCGGGGGCAACAGCACCAACCGCCTCTTCACCATCGGCACGGCGAATGCCACCTTGGATGCTTCCGGTACCGGCGCGCTCGATTTCACCAACACCAGCGCCATTGTGCTGGCGGCGAACGTCACCGCCCCCCAGGATTATTCGCTGACTTTGACCGGCTGCGACACCAACACCAATACCCTGACTCCGATTCTGGGCGACCAAAACACGGGCGGCGGCAATCTCACCAGCCTCATCAAAAACGGCGCGGGTGAATGGGTTCTGGCGGGCGCCAATACCTACAGCGGCGGCACGTCCATCAATAGCGGCACCTTGGCGGTTTCCGGAACCGGCACCCTGGGCGCCGGCAGCGTGGTTTTGAACACCGGCACTCTCGATATCACCGCGGTCACTGCGAGCAGCTTCGTCTTGACGGCCTCGCAGAACTTGAGCGGCACGGGCACGGTCAACGCGTCTGGCAAGACTCTGGTGGAGAACGGCCAGCTCTTCCTGAGTGCCGGCAGCCCCTCGACCATCACGGTTTCCGCCGGCGGCTTCACCTTGGGCAGCACGGCTACGAGCAATTTTGCAGTCAACAGCGGCGCGTCGTTTAACCAGCTCGCAATGGGTTCGGGCGCCCTGACCTACGGCGGCACCTTGGACATCAACTTCGGCAGCGCGCTCACCAGCGGCTCCTATGGCCTCTTCACCTTCGCGACCGAGTCAGGCGATTTCAACAGCGTTAACATTTCGGGCTCTTACACGGGTTCGTTGTCGGATAGCGGCGGCGTGTGGACCGGTTCGATTTCGGGCACCAACTTCAACTTCACGGACAGCACCGGAGCGCTGGTGTTGTCCACCGTGCCCGAGCCCGCCGTTTACGGCGTGGTGCTCGGCGGAGTGGCCTTGCTGATGGGGCTGCGGCGTCGGCGTTTGGCGTGAGGCCCTTGGTGCGTTGGAATACGTGGCAACGAGTGTGGAGGTCAATGCGCCGATGCCGGAGTTTGCGCCGGATAGGCATGAGGAGCAATCTGGCGTACCTGAGCCCGGCTAACAAGCGGGCGCTTTAAGTGTTCGGAATCGTTTTTGGAGTTATGCACGATAAAACCTACACTTACCCTCGAAAATAAACACCAAAATGCCTGAAGTAAATGCTTGCGTGGAAAGTGCCTTCATCTAGTTTTTGGTTCGATAGCCCGTTAGTTTATGCCCTTTTCTGTTTTTCCCTTGGCGCGGGCGGCGTTCCAAGACTTCTTATACGTGATTGCTGATCAATGAATGTTCCGCCCTGTGTTTTCCCCTGAATCTGCGACTGCCATGTACCAAAGCCCCAAGATATTCCGCTCCAGTCTGGGTTCCCTGCTTCGCAAGGCTTTTGTCGGTGCCCTGCTGGCCGCCCTCGGCAGCTCCAGCACCTTTGCCCAGACGATAGAAAAGGCCGGCGTTGGTACCACTGGATTGGGCGCGTCCGGGGCCAATGCGAACTGGACGGGTGGCACCGCACCTACCAGCACCAATGTCGCCCTTTGGGACAGCAACAGCACTATTGGCGCACAGACATTGGATGCCGTGACCTCGTGGGGCGGCATTCAGATGACCACGGCAAGCGGGGCTGTGATTCTCGGTCCCGGGTCGGGCGGAACTTTGACTTTGGGCAATTCTGGCATTGATACCTCCACCGCTTCGGCGAATTTTTCGATCACAGCGCCGTTGACGCTCGTGGGCAACCAGACGTGGACAATTCAATCGACCAACAATCCGCTGGAAACCTTGTCGGTTGGAGGCACATTTACGGTCGGCGCCGCCGGCAACGCTACCTCCGCCGTTCTTGCGCTGCCCACGGGCAACATCTCACTAAGTGGGCCGGGCAGCATCCTGCCAAACACCAGCGGTTCCGCGGGCACGGTCTACAATGTCATTGTTGATGGGGCGAACTTCACTTCGACGGCGGGGTTCACCATCAACGGGCAGAACAATGGCAGTGGCTCTACCGGTTTCTTTGTGGAGTCGGGTACGGCCAACTTTAACGACGGGCTGACGCTTACCGAGGCGGCGGGGACGAACCTCAATTATGCAAATATGACCGTCACCGGCGGCACGCTCAGCGCTTCCAACATCAGCATAACTCGCAACAACGGTTCCAGCAAGTCCTTCCAAGGCGGCTTGATTGTTGATGGAGGCACGGTCAATGTGTCGGGCGCTTATTATGTTGGCACAGTATCATGGTCGGGCGCAACGGTCGCCGGAGGCAATCTGAATGCGAATGCGGTTTATATCGACTCTGGGAGCGGAACGACCGCTACCCGCGGATCACAGCAGGCCATCAGTTCCGGCAATTTAACCGTCACCTCCCCTGCCGGCATCACCCTGGCGGGTGGCGTGACGGTGACTTCTTCAGGAATTCTTGCCATTTCCGGGACGGGCAATGTTTCCACTCCGCTCTTGAGTTTTGGTAACAGCACCACCACCTCGGGAACAGCCAATGTGACGATGACCGGGGGCAGCCTTTACGTCGGATCCGGAGGCATACAGGGTGGCACCCCTGCCAGCGTGGTCTTCAATGTGACGAACTCGCTGATCGGGGCCAATGCCGACTTTAACTCGACTGTGCCGGCAACGCTCAGCGGAGCGACCTTCCAGGCGGCCGATGCTTCAGGACTGGCGCATAACATCACGATTAGCGCTGCACTGACGAGCACGACCGGCCTGACCAAGACCGGCGGCGGATATCTAGCCTTCAATACGTTACAAATTTTCACCGGTACGACAGCTGTGAACGCGGGCACGCTGCTTGTGAATACACCCACGTTCGATTCCCCGGTAACCGTAGCGAGCGGGGCGACCTTGGGTGGTAACGGCACGATCAGTGCGCCGGTGACGGTTAGCGGATCTTTCTTCGCGGGCAATATTACTGACCCGGTGGGCGCCAACCTGACCATTGGGTCGAACAACATCTTCACTTGGAACGGTGGTGGCGGCACGGCAAACTTCCTCTTGAGCGACAGCAACAGCACCTCGGATCAGTTGATCATTAGCGGCACGGGCGCTTTGGATGAGGGCACCGGCTCGTTATTCGAATTCAATTTCGGCGGTACGGGCAACGATCTTGGCGAGCCGACGGTGTATACCTTGATTACCTATGGCTCGACGGACTTTACCGCCTCGAACTTCAGCTACACGGACTTGGGCCCCGGCCTGACCGGCACTTTTGTGGTGAATCCGACGAGCCTGCAGTTCGATGTCACCTCCACCGTGCCCGAGCCCGCCGTTTACGGCGTGGTGCTCGGCGGAGTGGCGCTCCTGGCCGGAATGCGCCGACGGCGCTCGGTGTGATTTGAATGGGATGATTGTACGGGGTCTGTGGCTCAATTTGTTCGGGAATGGGACAGTGGGCATGCTCGTTCGGCTGCGTTTTACGTTTGATTGATTCATTGAGAACCGTCCTTCCCCTTTGGCGAAATTGTGCTACTGTGGGGTGAATATTCCCCAATTCCATGACTACACGCTTTCCTCGTAGTATCTACGACAAGACCGACGGCCTGGTGTATTTTGCCCGTCTCCTCGACAAAATCCGCCTGCACGCCGCGCACGCGCTCCCGCCCGCTTACCACGAAAATCTGGGCGCCGGCTTCGACCTGCGCTGCTGCGTCTTCCTGGGTGTCAAATACCACGATTTGCGCGAGCGCGCCCTGGCTGGTGGTACCGACGAGCAGGTGCTGCGGTGGTGCTTCCAGCACTGTCGCCGCCCGTCCGAGGACGAAATTTCCGACTGGAACGAATTTATGATCAAACGCGGGTGGCGCGATTCCGCCACTTTGCGTCTGCGTCAGCGCATCCAGGAATCCAAGCTGGAAAACCACCAGCCGCCCATCCTGACCTTCTTCGACTACATCGAGGCGGACGAGGGGCGCACCCTGCCGACGTTTCCCTAGGCGCGTTTCCCTTATTTTATCCGCGCCCGCTGCGACCGAAACCTTTTCGGCGGGCCTAACTTATTCATGAGTCATTCCGACAATCTTTCCGCGCCTGCTTCGGGCGCGTCCGCTTCCTCGAACCTCGAGGAGCGCCTGCTAGCCCTGCTGCGCCAGAGCGACTATGCGCCCCTGCGTATGGACGAACTCACGTTGGCCCTCCGGCTCGATCGCCGCGAGGCCGAACAACTTCCACCCATCGTTTACCGCCTGCTGGATCAAGGGCGCCTGGCCAAGGTCAAGCACGACCGCTACGTGCTGCCGCGCGACGCCGATTTGTACACGGGCATCGTCAAGTTCCGCCAGAGCGGCGCGGCGATGTTCATTCCCGACAAGGCCGACGGGGCGGCCGCCGGCGAGGAGCCGTGGCACATTTTTGCCGAGGACACCGGCACCGCGCTGCACGGCGACCGCGTGCTGGTGCGCGAGAACAAGCGCCCGCGCCCCTGGCGCGCGAACGCGATGCGGCGCGGCCAGAAGCAGGACCGCATCGGGCGTGTGATCGAAGTGCTGAAGCGCGCCCGTGACACGCTTTCGGGCACGCTGCGCCGCGAGCACCAGTTCTGGCACGTGGTGCCGGACGATCCGCGGATCGTGCAGGACATCCTCGTCGCCGATCCCGAGCGCGCGACCACGGTTTTCCCGCCGGTCAAACCGGGCGACAAGGTGCTGGTGCGCCTGCAGGAGTGGACGCAGCGCCACCTCAATCCGGTCGGTGAAATCATCGAGAATCTCGGCCCCACGCACACGCCCGGCGCGGAGTTCAAGGCCATCCTGCACAAGTACCAGTTGTTCCCGGAATTTCCCGAGTCCGTTCTCCAGGAAATCGTCGGGCTGCCCGCGGAAGTGGGCGCGCGCGACACGGCGGGCCGCGAGGAAGTGCGCGCGCTGACTTTTACGATTGATCCCGACGACGCCAAGGATTTCGACGTACGTGAAGCCCGGCACGATGCTGGACCGCGAGGCCCGGGGCCGCGGCAATTCGACGTACCTGGTGGGTTGCGTCATCCCGATGTTGCCGCATGCGCTATCGAACGGCCTGTGCAGCCTGGTCGAGGCGCGCGACCGGCTGACCAAGAGCGTGTTTTTCACGTTTTCCGCCGCCGGCAAATTGGTGGCCACGCGTTTCGCCAACACCTTTATCCGCAGCCGCAAGCGTCTTACCTACCGGCAGGCCTACGCGCTGCTCAAAGAGGACGATCTGAACATCCTGCGCGCGCTGCCGTTGCCGGCGGCCCACGCCACCGGCGCGACCGGCCGTGCCCTGGCCGAGCTTACCGACGGCGAATTGATCGAATTGCGCGAGGCCACGCGGGGGTTCTGGGCGATCGCCTCGCGCCTGCGTCACGCCCGCATGGAAAAGGGCAGCCTCGATCTCGATTTTCCGGAGGCGAAAATTTTTGTGGACGCCGACGGCTACGCGGACCGGCTCGAAGTCATCCAGAACGACGAGAGCCACCAGCTCATCGAGGAATTCATGCTGCTGGCCAACGAGGCGGTGGCGCGCGCCCTGCACGAGGCCGGCCTGCCGTTTCTCTCGCGCGTGCACGACCAGCCCGACCCGGAAAAGCTCTCGGAATTGCGCGACCATCTGGCGACTTTCGGCGTGGCCGCCGGCGACTTGAACAACCGCGACGAAGTCACGCGGCTGCTGGCGAAAATCAAGCAGCACCCGCAGGGCCACGCGCTCAAGACCCAGTTTTTGCGCAGCCTCAAGCAGGCCTGTTACCGGGCGTCGGTGGACGGCCATTACGGACTGTTCAAGAAATTCTACACCCACTTCACCTCGCCAATCCGCCGGTATTCGGACTTGGTGGTGCACCGGATTTTCGATCACTACCTCGAGCGCCGCGGGCTTGCGCCCGCCGGCACGACTGCAGTGCGCTACAGCCAGGCGGAACTGGACGACCTTGGCCGCCACTTGAGCGAGACCGAGCGCAACAGCACCGATGCCGAGCGCGAGTCGGTGAAGATCAAGCTGCTGGAATTCTTCGAGCGCGAGGTCAAGCGCGAGCCGAAGACGCGTTTCGCGGCGCTGGTCACCGACGTGCGCAACCACGGCTTTTTCGTCGAACTGCGCGAATCGCTCGCCTACGGGTTTGTGCCGCTGTCCTCGCTGGAGGACGATTTGTACTTTCTGTCGAACGATGGATTGGAACTCACCGGCCGCAGAACGAAGCGGCGCATCATGCTGGGCGGCGAGATTTTCGTGGAGGTTTTCCGCGTGGACCGGTTCAAACGGCAAATCGATTTTCGCATGGCGGCCCTGACCGCCAGCGCGAGCGCACCTGCGCCGCGCGGGCAGGGTGGGCGACCACCTCCGCAACGCCCGGCGCCCCACAGCGGGAAGCAGCATCGTTCCAGCCACCAGCAGCAGGCTCCGCGTCAGGGCAAGCATCGGCCGGCTCCACAAGGCCAGTCCAGACCCGCCCGCCACGGCCAGTCCGGGCCATCCAAACATGGGCCCACCGGACCAGCCCGCTCCGGTCCGCCCCAGCGCGGCTCAAACCAATCGCGCGGGCCTGCCCAGCAGCGTGGGCCGTCCCAACCACACGGCCCGGCGCAGCGCAATCCAGGGCAGCATCAGCGGCGCGGACGGAGGAGTTAAGCGAACGCTACATAAATTCTTAGCCATGAAGCATTACGATTACGCGAAACACCTGCACGAATTGTGGGAATCCGCGGTGCGCCAGTATCGCGAGGGGCGCCGGGGTTCCGCGACATTTTTCAACGCCGTGGAAGCAAAGTTCCTCGATTCCATCGGTCTGACTGCGCAGGAGGTTTACGATTTTGCGGAGGATTTTGTGAATGGCGGCGAGCCGGACTTCGCCACGTTTGCGGCGATTCACGACATTCGCCGCGCGTACTTTCTCGAGGTGCAAAACGGGCGGCGCAGTTCGCGCCAGCTTGATCCGGCCACGCTCCCGGCCAAGGACGCGCAAGCGCGCGGCCTGCGCTGGCTGCCGCGCATCATCCCGAAGGCCCGGGCCAAGCTGCGCGGCGAACTGCATCCCGACATCATGTACTCGTGTGGCGGCGACCGTGCCTTTTTGCGCGAGCACGACATTCATCCCGCGGAGCTTTTGCGGGTGGTCTGGCAGCACGAAGGCGACGACGAAGCCGTCATGAACTGGGTGGAGCAGCGCAGTCGGGCGGCCCGCACTGGCTAATCAGTCGGCACCGGCTGGGTGGGCGGCGTGGTGGGGTTCTGCCTCCACACGGTAAAGTTGCCGGTATCGTCAACAACTCCGGCGTTGCGCCAAGTACCGTTGGCGATAATGGGACCGCTGGTGCCGGTGACATTGCCGGGGATGGTGCTGGGATTAAAGGTGCCGTTGGTAAAGAAGGTCTTGGCCAGGTAGGAGCGGCCATTGAAGCCGACCAAGGTGGCGCCGCCGAACATCGCCGCAAAAGACGAGGTATTGCCCGACATTTGCTCAAACGCGCCCGAAATGCGCCGTTGCAGGCCGATGGTGAAAACGAGCTGGCGCCCGTCGTCGGTGGTGCCGCGGTAAACTCCGGCCATCGGGTAGAAGATGTTATACTGGGATCCGCTCAGCGTGTAGAACTGGAAGGGGGTTTCCGTGCGGCCCACCAGTTGCCCGGTGGCTGTGGCGCCGATGGTCAGGGTGGTGATGTTGGCACCCATCACGAGGTCCACCGCGAAGCGGCCCTGGTTGTTAAAAGTGGTGCCGGGCGTGATGGAGTAGGGGTTGTTGTTGTTGTCGAAAATATTGCCCACCACCGTGCCGTTGCCGTACATGCGGAAGGCCCCGCCGTACTGGAAGAAGGTCTGCGGGTTGATCACAAACAGGAAATAGTTGCCCTGATACCGTTGCGTAACCGGCGGCGCGGCTGCCTTGTGGACCGGAGCAGCTGCCGCTAGTTGCGCAAGCGACAACGTCAAGACCAGCAGGGCACCGCAAAGAAAGGAACGTAGAAACATGATGACGAAAAGGTTTTGGATAGGCTAAAGGCGCGGGGCGTGCAAGTCTTTTGGCCGATGGCCGGGAACCGCGAGTTTTCGCACTTGTCTGTTGGAGGACGGGAGAGTAGTTTTGTTCCCGCGTCTTATCTTTATCACGTTGCCCATGTTCTCCCGTCGTTTTCTT
>JBEKZN010000060.1:0-7649 GCA_049509815.1 Opitutales bacterium | reverse complement strand
ACGTCGATAAAATTGACAAGCTTAAAGAAGTCACTTGAAGAGCTTATTTCCGGAATTAAAAAAGTAGGGCAACCGGAACCATGGGTCCTTGAGGGCCTTAAAACCTGGATCGATGTGTTTCTACCGGGTATTGTCAATCTTCGCATGTATCCGTCAACCGAACGCCCTGACGAACAAGTTTTTGGTCACTTAAAGAAGCAATGGCTCGATGACTCCGATTCGAATTCCTTTCACTTCACCTACGGTTCCATGCCGACCGAAAAAATGACCATGATAGGTATAGTAACTTCCGTCCCTATGGAAGATAGTGATGCATTTGACCCCCGTGCAGAATTTCAACAAGAACATCTCACCAATGAACAATCTGTAGAAAAAGGTTTTCGTGGACTTTTTCGCGGATTCGACGGCTTCGAGCAAATGATTCGCACATGTCGCTACCCACGGGTTTTGGTTTATCCACTAATGGTTTATCGCAGCGTAATAGCCAGCCAGATAAATCAATCAACAAAAGCTCCTTAGATACTTAGGCAACAGCGATTGGTGGAAATGCCGTTGAGGCTCGGTTTGTCTTCTAGCATATGAAGGGCATACGGAGGGCTTGACTTGGGTGGGGCGGGAGTGTTGGCGTGGGGATGGCCGATGGGCCGGCGTTTATGGGACTTTACCTCGGAATTTTTATTTTGGTCATGCTCGCGATGTTGGTGATTGCGCTGGTGGGCCTGCGCAGGCGGATGTCGAAGGAGGACAAGTCCGGCGGGCAAAAGTGGACGGCGTTTGGCGCGCCGGGTGGGGGGGCGGCGGAGGGGCATCATCACCACCATCATCATCATGACGGAGTGCATCATCACCATCATCACGATTCACCGCCGGGCGGCGGTGGTGACGCAGGCGGCGGGCACCATCATGGAGAATTCGATGGCGGGGGTCACGGCGGGGGGCATCATTGAGGCCGGATGCGACGCAGATTTGCGCGCCAAATTGAAATTGGGAGAGCAAGCCGATGAAGAATCCGCCGATGCGCAGTCCCCGGGTGCAAGTGGCGGGGTTGTTTCACTTCGCGCGGATGCTGGACAAGATTCGGCTGCACTGGGCGGGGAAGTTGCCGGAGGAGTATCGTCCGAATTTCGGGCGGGCGTTCGGGCTGGACGGGCAATTGTGCGGCTTTTTGGGGGTGGAATTCGAGGCGTTGTGCGAGCGGGTGAAAGAAGGCGGGAGCGACGAGGAGCTGGCGGAGTGGTGTTTCGCGCGGGGGCTGCGGCCGAATGGGACGCAGGCGAGGGTGTGGAATGAATTTGCGCGCAAGGTGGGCTGGAACGACCGGGCTTCGGCGTTCCTTGCCAAGGTGAAGGAGGAGGACGGGCTGGTGGAGCGGGTGGATTTGCAGACGGCGTTTGATTTGATGGATTTTCGGGAAGGTCGGAGCGAGGAACCGAAGAAGGGTTGAAGGAGCGCGTCAAGGATTGGCGGGGACGGCAGCGGCTTGCTGGCGGGCAAAGGCGAGATTGGTGAGGGCGTCGGAGAAGCCGGGTTTGAGGCGGAGGGCGGTTTCGTATTCGGGAATGGCCTCGTCGGGGCGGCCAAGGAGGACGAGGGCGTTGGCGAGGCCGTTGTGGGCTTCGGCATAATCGGGGTTGAGGCGGATGGCCTCGGCGTAATGGACGCGAGCGTCGTCAAGCTGGTGCTGGTGGATGAAAACGTTGCCCAAATTATATTGTGCGGCGGCGTAAGAGGGGTCGAGCTGGACGGCGAGTTCGTACTGGGCCTGGGCCTCCCGGAGGCGGCCCGTGGAATTGAGGACGTTGCCGAAGTTGTTGTGGGCGGGGGCGAAATTGGGGTCGAGCTGGAGGACGATGCGGTATTCGGCGATGGCTTCAGGGTAGCGGCCGGCGCCGGCGAGGGTGTTGGCGAGATTGTAGTGGGCGGCGGTGAGGGTGGGGATGCGTTGAATGGCCGCGCGGAAGTTCTCGATGGCTTCGTCGGTGCGGCCGACAGCGGCGAGGGCGTTGCCGAGGTTGGTGTGGGCTTCGGGGTAATCGGGCTGGAGCTGGAGGGCGCGGTAGTAGTGGCCGATGCCGTCGATGGACTGGCCGGCGGCGACGAGGGCGATGGCGAGGTTTTCGTGGGCGCGGGCGCTGTTGGGGAGTTTGGCGACAGTGTCGGCCCAAATGCTGACGGCGGTTTGGTAGTCGGCGTTGCGTTGGAAGGTGAGGTCGCCGTAGAGGAGCGCGAGCACGACGTAGAGAAGGAAGGCGCGGCGGCCCAGCAGTTGAAAGAGGCTCGCGACGGCAAGCGCGATGAGGATGGTCAACGGAAGGTACATGCGGTGCTCGGCGACGGTTTGGGTGACGACGGGCACAACGCTGGAACTGGGCGCGAGGATGGCGAAAAAAGCCGCGCCGAAAAAGCCGAGCACGGGGCGGCGAAAGAGGGCGTAGATGGTGCCGGCGACGAGCAGGCTGATGAAGAGTGCGTAAGGAAGAATTTGCGCGGCACCGGAGGCGAGGTCGTGGCCGTAGTCGAGAATCAGCGGGCTGGGCCAAAGCGAGAGCCAGAGGTAATGGGAGATGGCGCCGAATTGCGTGAGCGCGTAGGGAAACCAAGCGACGCCGGCACCGAAGCCGGCGGAATCGCCGCGGGTGCCGGCATTGGCGACCAGCCCGAGGAGCAGCAACCAGGTGGCGGCGAGTGCGCAGTAAAGCCGCCGGCGCTGGCGCCAGGCGTCGCGGAAGTTGCCGGCGACGAACGTGCGATCGTAGAGGAGCACGATCAGAGGCGCGGACACCATGACCTCCTTGCAAGCCATGCCCAGCAGGCAGGCGGCGATGGACAAAGGATACCAAAGCCGCCAGGGGCGCGGGGAGTCGATGCCGCGAATGAACGCGTAAAGGGTGAGCAAATAAAACAGGGCCATGAGGGCCTCGGCGCGCTGGATGAGGTAAGTTACGGATTCGGTGGCCAGCGGATGGACAACCCAGAGCAGTGCGATAAAAAAGGCGAGCGGCAGAGCAGAGGATCCGAAATGCGGGCGCAAAACCGGCCGCAGAAAGGTGCGGCGGGCGACGCCGAAAAGCGCGAGCGCGGCGAGCAGGTGAATGGCGACGTTGAAGGCGTGGTAACCCCAGACGTTCAGGCCGCCGAGCGCGTAGTTGGCCGCGAGCGTGAGGTTCACCAGCGGGCGGCCGGTGACGGTCTGGCCGTTGGGCGGGGGAAGAAGCGGCTCCCAAATCGGCCAAAGATGATGGATGGTGGGGTTTTCGGAAATGGCCGGAAGGTCGTCGAGTACGAAGGGACCGGAAAAGCTGTCGCGGTAAACGATGAAGCCAGCCAGGACGATGAGCGCGGCCGCAAGCCAGACGGCCCAGCGGGTTTCGAGAAAGGGTAATCGCGCGGGCGGGGGACTTTTAGTGGCGCGGGCGGCGGACATGGAGGAAAAAGGCCTGCCTGAATTCATTAAACGGGGAGCGCCGATGCGCCAAGCTTTACCCTAAGCGTGAGGCGACGCCGGCAGGGTTCGTGGCGAAGGAGAGCCCGCCAGCAAATCAAGCTGGTTTCGGCCGATGCCGAAAACGAAACAAGCCTTTGCCGGAATTAAGAGCCGGATCGGACGTCAGCCTGAGTCCACTGGCCGTCAATGAGGCGCCAGAGGCGACCGGTGGGATTGCGGTCGCGCAAGGAGGCGGGCAGACGTTCGGGGCGGACGTTGTCGTAGCATTGGAGGACGCCGAAACGGCGCAGGGAGGCGGGAATGCCGACGGCGGTGAAGCCGGGGTGACCGGTGGCGGGGTAGGGACCGCCGTGGTTCATCGCGGGGCTGACGGCGACGCCGGTGGGCATTTTGTCGTTGAGCAGACGACCGACGCGCGCGCGCAAGAGCGGCGCGAACGCACCGTAAAGCTCATCGTCGGCACCGCGCGTGTCGGAATAAATGCCGCCAGTGAGGTTGCCATCGAGGTGGACGAGGATGGCGCGAGCTTCGGACGCATCGCGGGCGATGACGAGGAGGGAAGCGGGGCCGAAGGCTTCGGTCTGCAATTTTTCGGGTTGGGCGAGAAAGCCTGCGCCCTCGACGCGCAGAAGCGTGGGCGCATAACGGTAACCGGGGCCGGGCAAGGGCTGGCCGCCAATGACAAGTCGGGCACCGGCGGCGAGAAGGGTTTGGACGCCGGCAGCAAGCGAGCGAGCGACCGCGCCGGAGAGCAGGGGCGCGGGCTTGGCGGCCTCGAAGCGCGAGCGAATGTCCGCGATGAACGGCTCGGTGGCAGGGCCGTCCAGCAAGAGGACAAGGCCGGGGTTCGTGCAAAATTGGCCGGCACCGAGGAGGCAGCTCGCGGCGAATTCCTCCGCGATTTTCGCGCCGCGTTCCGCGAGCGCACCGGGGAGGATGACTATGGGGTTCACGCTGGAAAGCTCGAAGTAGGCCGGCTTACCGGCGGCATCGGCGGCAGCCTTGATTTTCAAGCCGGCGGAGCGACTGCCGGTAAAAGCAAGGGAGCTGGTGCGCGGGTCAGCGGCCAGGCGCTCGCCGTCGGCGTAGCTGGTGTGGTAAATGAGCTGCACCAGGGTGGGGGGCAAATTGGCCTCGGTGAGCGCGGCGAGTGCCTCCTCGGCGAGGAGGCGGGTGGTGCCGGGATGGCCGGGATTGGCCTTAGCGATGACGGGGTTGCCGGCGGCAATGGCTGCGGCGAAGTCGCCGCCCGCGACGCTGTTGAAGGCGAACGGAAAGTTGTTCGGGCCGAAGACCCAAACCGGGCCGATGGGCGCAAGGCAGGAGCGGATGTTGGCCTTGGTGTCGATGGTTGGAAGCGCCCACGAGCCCTCGAGGGCGGCCGCCGCGGCCAGGCGCAACTGGCCAGTGGTGCGGGGCAGTTCGACGTCGGCGAGTCGCGGGGATTGGGCGAGGCCGGTTTCGAGATGGGCGAGTTGCACGAGTTCCCTGGCGCGGGCCTCGATGCGCTCAGCGTAACGCGTGAGGAAATGGGCAATGCGTTCGGCAATCGGACCGTGCGGACTGGGTTGGTCACCGACGGAATGAACGACCTTGAGCAAGCGCGCAGCGCTGGTGGCGGCCGTGAGCGCATCGTCGCAGTCGGCCCATGAGCTGACGGGGTATTCGTCGGGCAACGCTTCGCCGGTGGCGGGATTTTCGGCACGGAAAGTTCCCGTGGCGCGGGCGGGACGCCACTGGCCGTTGAGCAGGATGGGCTGGAGGGACATGGTGTTTAGCGGAACTGCTCCACGATGGCGGAGAAATCCTTATCGCCGTGGCCGGCAGCGATGGAGCGCTGAAAGACCTCGGCGGCGGCCGCGGTGGTGGTGAGGGGCACGCCGAGTTCGCGGGCGCAGCGCAGGGTGTAGTCGAGGTCCTTGGCCATGAGGCGGAGCGGGAAATTGGGGGTGAAATCGCGGGCGTTGATGCGGGAAGCGAGGACTTTGACGACGGGGCTACCGGGAGTGCCGTTGACCAGGAAATCGATGGCCTGGGTGCGGTCGAGGCCGGATTTTTCGATGATGGCGATGGCTTCCGCGAGTGAGGCAGCCTGCACGCCGCAGAGGAAATTATTGAGAAGCTTGAGGAGCGCGCCGCTGCCGGTGGGGCCGACGTGGAGGATGGCCTTGCTCATCACTGCGAGGACAGGGCGGACTTTTTCGAGGGTGGCGGCGGAACCTCCGACGAGGAAGGTGAGTTCGCCGTTGGCGGCGTGCGGCTTGGTGCCGGTGACGGGGGCGTCGAGAAACTCCACCGCGCGGGCCTGGGCGGCAGCGGCCAATTCCTTAACCCAGGCGACGGTGAGCGTGCTGGCTTCGACGAGGACGGCGTCGGGACGCGCAGCGGCGAGCGCGCCGTCGGGACCGAGCCAGAGGGCGCGGGATGCGGCGTCATCGGCGACCATGCTGATGACGATGTCGGCCTGGGCGGCGGCTTCGCGCGGCGTGGCGGCGACCTGCGCGCCCTCGGCGGCAAGCGCTTCGGCCTTGGCGCGATTGCGGTTATAAACGGTGAGGGGAAAACCGGCGGCGAGGACCCGGCGGGCCATGCCGGTGCCCATGATGCCGAGGCCCAAGTGTGCGATACGGGGTTTGCTCATAAAAATCAGGCGAGGGGTTGAACGGTAATCAGGCGGGCGGGCGGAGGCGACACGCGCAGGGGGTTGCACAGGGCTCGGCCAAAGTTTTCGTAGTGGATGCGCATGAGGTCGCCGTCGAGGAGTTTGACGCCGTCGCCAAAGCTCAGCGAGTGCGCGCCGAAATAGTGGACATGGACGTCGCCGGGGCGTCGGTGGGATTCGAATTTAAAATGGTGGTGTTCGATATTGGCGAGACTGTGGCACATTTCGGCCTCGCCGGTGTGGATGGCTTTCGACCAGAGCACGCTGCCCGCGCGTTCAATGGCGACCTCGCCCGGAATGGATTGAAAGTCCGGTGCGAGCACGAGCTCCGGTCCCAGCGCGCAAGTGCGGATTTTGGAGCCGGCGAGGTTGAGGTAATTCGTTTTTTCGAAAACGTGGTCGGAAAATTCGTTGCCAAGGGCGAAGCCGACGCGCCAGGGGTTGCCGTCGGGCGCGATGACGTAGCAGCCGGCGACTTCGGCCTCCTCGCCACCGTCTTCGGCATAGGGCGGAACTTCGAGCGGTTGGCCGTGTGCGCGCAGGATGGAGCCATTGCCCTTGTAAAACCATTCAGGGGCGGCACCGATCTGGCCCGGCGCTGGTTTGCCCCGCTCGACGCCGAGCTGGAACATGCGCATGGAGTCAGTCGTTTTTTCGGCGGTGCCGTGCATGGCCTGGCGGTTTTTGGCGCTGCCCAAATGGGTGAGGCCGGTGCCGGAAACGAGGCAGCGAGCGGGGTCGTCGGGATGGTCGAGCGGTACGAGCAGTTGCCAGGGTGATGAGCCCGCGTAAATCGGGTCGTAGTCGAGGGTTTCGCCGGTCGCCTGTTCGCGGACTAGATCCGCGAGGGGCTTTTTTTGCGCGATGGCCTCGAGCGCCAGCGCGTAAACCGAGCGGACGCCGGGTGCGAGCAAGCGCAAGAGCGGCTCCTCGACGAGGGCGACACGGCGCTCCGAGTCCCGACGCAGTTGGACGAGGTGAGTCATTCGGTGACTTGGAATTTTTTGAGGGCTTTTTCGTCGATGGTAAGACCGAGGCCGGGGACGTCATCGCGGAGGTTGATGTAGCCGTCCTGGGCGACGGGTTCGCCTTTGAAGATGTACCAGAAGAGCTCGTTGCCGACCTCGACGTCCACGGGCGGAAAGTACTCGGCCATGGGGGAGTTGAGGCTGGCCATGACGACATGGTAATTGTGCATCTGGCCGGCGTGGGGGATGACCGGAATGGAATGGGCTTCGGCAAGGGCGGCGATTTTGCGGGCCTGGGTGAGGCCGCCGACACGGTTGGTGTCGAACTGGATGTAATCGACGGCGCGGGCTTCGAGGAGTTCGCGGAAGCCGTAGAGGGTGAATTCGTGTTCGCCGCCGGCGATGGGGATGCGGCCAAAGCGTTTCAGTTCGGCGTAACCGTGGATGTCGTCGGGGATGACGGCTTCCTCAAGCCAGCGGAGGTGAAAGGGTTCGAGGAGCGGCAGCATGCGCTTGGCGTAATCGAGGTTCCAGCCCATGTAGGCGTCGGCCATGATGTCGATGCCGTCGCCGA
>JBEKZN010000006.1:0-13462 GCA_049509815.1 Opitutales bacterium | reverse complement strand
ATGGAGGCTTCCTCGGCAATGTTCAACAGCGAGAGGCGCGTGGCCTGAAACAGCATGTAGGCCCCGTACATCAGGCTCATGACGCCGACGAATCCGACGAGAAAGCCCAGGGTGATGATGAACTCCACTTCCACATGGTAAGGCGAGGTGGCGCGCACGGCGCCGATGATGGAGATAATGGTGGAGCCGGCGAAACAGGCCATGGCCACGTAGATGCCGCGCAGCGCGTTGAGCAGCATGACGCTTTGGCGTTCCACCCGGTTGACCTGGTGGAAGAGCATTTTGCGCACATGCGCCGGCAGTACTTTTTCCTCAAGCTGCTCGCCGAGCGAGCGCATCCGCTCGCTGGCGCGCAGGAAGCGGTTGCTGGTGCTCAGCGCGAGCACGGACGCGGAGTTGGTGAGCAACGCCGGCGCGGCCACCACGGTCAGCACCGCGAAAGGATTGGTGGAAAGGTCCATGGCGTGCCGCGCCTTCAACGACCTTATCCGCCCTTGCGAAACTGGTCGAAGCCGGGGCCGCTGGTGGCGAATTCGCCTTCGAAGAAGCCGTGGAGCTGGCGGATGCGGGTGGGATGGCGCATCTTGCGCAGGGCCTTTGCCTCGATCTGGCGGATGCGTTCGCGGGTGACCTTGAACTGGCGGCCGACTTCTTCCAAAGTCCGACTGTAGCCGTCCTGGAGGCCGAAGCGCAGGGACAGGACGCGGCGCTCGCGCTCGGTGAGCGAGTCGAGCACGTCCATGATTTTTTCGCGCAGGAGCGAGTAGGCCGTCATGTCGTACGGGTTTTCCGCGGCCTTGTCCTCGATGAAGTCGCCGAAGTTGGTGTCGTCGCTGTCACCGACGGGGGACTGGAGGGAGATGGGCTGCTGGGCCATCTTCATGATCTGCTGGACGCGCTCGACGGGCAGGTTCATCTCGTCGGCGACTTCCTCCGGGGTGGGCTCGTGGCCGAGTTCCTGGAGGAGCTGCTTTTGGACCTGCATGACCTTGTTGAGGGTCTCGATCATGTGCACCGGGATGCGGATGGTGCGGGCCTGGTCGGCGATGGAGCGGGTGATGGCCTGACGGATCCACCAGGTGGCGTAGGTGGAGAACTTGTAGCCGCGGCGGTACTCGAATTTTTCGACGGCCTTCATGAGGCCCATGTTGCCCTCCTGAATGAGGTCGAGGAAGGACAGGCCGCGGTTGGTGTATTTCTTGGCGATGGAAATGACCAGGCGCAGGTTGGCTTCGACCATCTCGGTCTTGGCGCGGTGGGCCTCGCGCATGTTTTTGCGGGTTTCTCGGGCGAGATTAAGCAGCTCGTGCGGGGGCAGGCGGTACTCGTGCTCGAGGTCGCGCAGCTTGCGCTTGATGACCGCCGGGTTGTGGTGCTTGCGGCGGTGGGCGACCTTTTCGTTGAGGTTGAGCTGCTCGAGGTGGTCCTCGATTTCGCGCAGGACCGGCGAGAGGTGGTCCAGAAATTCCTCGAACACCTTCAGCTTGAAGCAGAATTTTCGGTAGAGCGGCTTGAGGTCGTTTTCGAATTTCTTAAAACGTCCGATGGCGCGCTTCTTGGCGCCTTCGTCCTTGGTGCGGCGGTAGTCATTCCAGGTTTTCTGGAGCTTGTCCTCCAACTCCTCGGTTTGTTCGATCAGCTTGGGCAGGTTCAGGAAATAGGCTTCGCGGCTCTCGATTTTCTTGTCGAGCACGATGCGGTCAAAGCGCTCCTGGCGCTCAAGCAGCTTCTTGGCCAGCTCGATCTGGTAGCGGGCGGTGAGGCTGACAACGAACAGCGTCTCGGTCGAGGCCTGCTCGGCTTTCTCGATGCGCTTGGAAATGGCGACTTCCTCCTCGCGGGTGAGCAGGGGCACCTGGCCCATCTGCTTGAGGTACATGCGGACAGGGTCGTCGAGAATGTCGAGCTGCGAGGTGCGCAACTGCTGCTCCTCGTTTTCCTCCTGGCGCTGCTTGTAGGTCTCGACTTCCTCGGCATCCAGAATGTCAATTTCGAGATTCTCGAGGATGTTGATGACGTTCTCGATTTCCTCGGGGTTGTTGACGCTTTCGGGCAGGGACTCGTTGATGTTCTGAACGGTGATGTACCCCTGCTCCTTGGAAAGGCGGATGAGATGGCGGATTTTTTCGTTGAGCCGCAGGTTTTTAGCGGAGGATTCGCTCGTGGCGGCTTCGACGGCGGCGCGGGTGGCTTCGGCCTTGGTGATGTGGTGGGCGGGGACGATGGGCGGCGTGTGATGGTGTTGCGCGTGGCCGTTGGTGCCGGCATGGCCGTTGCCGGAGGCGTGGGGAAGGGCATCGGCTTTCACCGCCTGCAGCTCCGCCGACTCGGAATACGCAGCGCTGTGCGCCTCGGCCTTGGCCGGAGCGGGCTTGGCGGAGGACTTGGAGGGGGTGCGCGCGGGCGCCGGCTGACGGCGGGCGGCGGGCGGCGCTTTGCGGGTGCTGTGGGCAGGGCGGTGTTTATCAGGCATGAGCCGGGATGGGACGAGGAATGGAAGAAACGGGGATGGAAAAGTGGTGGGTCAACTGGCGGACGGCGGAAGGCAAGGCGGATGGCGCAGCATCTGTTGGATTTCGCGAACGCGGGTGGAAAAGGCGGCGTGGGCGGCTTGGTCGGTCAAGGGTGTGTGGGCGGCTTGGTTCTTAAGGTTAGACATTTCGCGGCGGTAATAGGTTTCAAAGATGGCTCGAATGCATTCGTTGACGGCCTGAATGGGGTCGTCGGTATGAAAGGGGCGGCTGCGGAGGTTGGCGAGGGCCTGACGCTCGTCTTCGGTTTCGAGCAGGTCATCCAGATGGTCGGCGCCGGGCCAGAGGCCTTCGCGGTGGGCCGCGAGGCAACGGTTCAGCAGGCGACCAGCCCAGGCACTGGTGTCAATCCATTGAGGGTCAAGAACTTCGGCAATGCTCGGCGCAAGACTTTCATGATGAAAACTCAGCATTAAAAGCTCATTCTCGGCCGTTGTCAACTTTTCGTTCTCCAAAGGAGAAGATTCAGGCGGGGCCGGCTCGGTCGCGGACGGCCCGGCATAACGGCGGTTGGCCTGTTGTGCGAGGTAGCGGGAGAAATCGCGTTCGGCGGCGGTGCGATCCACGCGCGCATGGCGGCAGATTTCGGCCAGGTAGTCGTTGCGCGTCATGGCGGAATCGCATTGGGCGAGGATTTCGAACACGGCGCGCAGGGCTTCGGCTTTTTCGCGCGGGCTGGGATTGGGTGTCGGCAGCAGCGAACGCGCCGCAAAGGCCATGGCCGACAGCGCGGTGCGGTCCAGCTCGGTAAGAGCGGCCACGCCTTGCTCGAGGAACAGTTCGTCGGGATCGGATTCCGGCGGCAGGACAAGGTAGCGAATTTCCAGGCCGGCCTTGAGCGCGAGGGGCAGGGCACGCAGGGCCGCGCGCTGGCCGGCGGCATCGCCATCGAGCAGGCAGTCCACGCGTCCCGCGTAGCGGCGCATGAGGATGAACTGGCTGTCCGTGATGGCCGTGCCTTGGGGTGCGACGGCGCTCGTCACGCCCACCGACCAGCAGCGCAGGGCGTCGAGCTGGCCTTCGACGAGGATGAACCGGCCGGCCTCAAGCACGGGAGTGCGCGCACGGTCGAGGTTGAAAAGCACGTCGCTTTTGTGGAAGAGCGGCGTTTCGGGCGAGTTGACGTACTTGGCTTCGCGGGCGGGGTCGTCCGCCGGGGTGCGCTCGGTCTGGCGGGCGGTGAAGGCAATGACGCGCCCCTGAATATCGCGGATGGGGATCATGAGCCGGCCGCGGAAGCGCGGACGGCCGCGGGCCGGATCGCGTTCGCCTTCGCGATAAAAAAACAGTCCGCAGGCGAGCAGCGCTTCGGCGGAAAATTTCTTCCGCAGGAGGGCGTCGAGCAGTCCGCCGCCGTCGGGCGGAGCCCAACCGATTTTGAATTCCGCCGCGAGCTCGGGTGTAAACCGCCGGGTCTCGGTCCAGTACCGGCGGATGAACGCACCGCCGTCGTCAGGGCGCTGGAAACAAGCGTGAAAGTGCGCGGTGGCGGCTTCGTGGAGGTCGTGCAATTCCTTGCGCAGGGACATGGCTTCGCGGCTGGAGCCGGCGGGGCCGTCCTCGTATTCGAGGGTGATGCCGAAGCGTTGCGCGAGGGCTTCGACGGCTTCAATAAAGTTGAGGTTCTCCTTGGTCTGGACGAATTTGAAGACGTCGCCGCCCTGGCCGCTGCTGAAACAGTAGTAGAGGTTTTTGGCCGGATCGACGTAGAAGGACGGTGTTTTCTCCTGGTTGAACGGGCTGAGGCCCTTCCACTTGGCGCCGGCCTTTTTCAGGTTCACGTACGGCGAGACCACGTCGTAGATGCCAACGCGGTTGCGCACGTCGTCAATGGAGCTGGCTTTGATGCGGGGCACGGAGGGTCGGAGCGAATGGCTTCACTATCAGCGCGGCGACCGTTTTGGCAAATGGATAGAAAAGGCGCGGCGCTGTTTAGGGAATTAGCTGGACGAGTTTCGTGGCTCCCGCTCCTTGCTCCAAGGCTGGCAAAGGAAAGGCTATATTTAGTGAATATTTGAGCACCGGCGCAATGAAGATCATGCAAAAAACACCCCAGAGCCTCCCCTTCCGAAAACATTGCAGTCAGCCAAGCTTTGTCTTAGTATCGCTTGTGACCGGTTGCTTTTCCGGCCCTATGTTTGTTCAGCTGTTTATTATTATGTATTATGAAACGCTCCAAAGCTCGCCAGGGTTTTACCTTGGTTGAAATCATGATTGTCGTGGTCATCATCGGTATTCTAGCAACGATGGCGATCCCGACGTTCAACGAGATCCGGTTGCAGTCCCGCGTTAAGGCGGTGACGAACAACCTGCGCCAGTTCTCCGCCGCTGCCGCGCAGTACATGCTCGACAAAGGCGTCACCCAGGCCGCCTACTCCGACCTGGTGGGAACTCAGACCGACAACTACATGGTCTCCATCTCGCCCGTGGCCGGCGAGGACTACACCACACTGGTGCTGGAGCAGACCTCATCGCAGGTCTCGATCTCGGCCACCACGTTCGGAACGGTGACGTATAATTTATGAGTTCGGGGCCGTTTCCCGGCTGCTGGATATAAGAGACAGGCACAGACACTGTCTGCTTTTGGCCAAACGCCGGGATGGCGTTCGGCGCGGATTGTTTTGACCGAGTTCCAGCGTGAAGAGTCGCCCCCGGATTTTTCGCTGGCCACCTGCGCACCCGCGGACACAACGGAGCCTGTCCGACGTTTTCACGATCCACGATGTCCGCCCCAGCGAAATTCACACCCCGCCTCGCGGTGACCGGCGTGGGCGGTTATGCCCGGCATCATCATTTGACGCTGCAGCGCTTGGAGCGCGACGGCTGCTGCCGGGTGGTGGCGACCTGCGATCCGGCGTCGGTAGCGGGCCAGCCGGCGTTTGCCGATTTGCGCCTGGCCGAGCGGGGCGTGCGGATTTACCCGGATTTCCCGACGATGCTGGATGCGCTTCCGGGCAGGGCGGACGCCGTCACCCTGCCGACGCCCATCCACCTGCATGCGCCGATGCACCGGGCCTGCGTCGAGCGCGGCGTGCCGGTTTATCTGGAAAAGCCGCCGACGCTTTGGTGGGAGGAACTCGAGGACATGATCAGCGCCGACACCCGCGCGGCGCGACCGACGGAGGTGGGTTTCAATTTCATCACCGAACCGGCGCGGCAGGCGTTGAAGGCTCGTTTGCTCGCGGGAGAGTTCGGGCATTTGCGCGAGGTGTCGTTTTGGGGTTCATGGCCGCGTCCGGCCGGGTATTTCACGCGCAACAGTTGGTCCGGGCGGCTTTTTCCGCCAAACGGCACGGTGCCGCTTTTGGATTCCTGCTTCGGCAATGCGATGGGGCACTTTGTACAAAACCTGTTGTTTTGGGCGGGAACCACGCCGGGGGGATTTGCCACGGTCGAAACGGTGCGCGCGAGTCTTTACCGCGCCCATGCCATCACCGGGACGGACACCGTGTTCGCCGAGGCCGGCACCGTGGAAGGAGTCATGCTGCGGGTGGCCGCAACTCATGCGAGCGCGCCGCCGCGCGAGGAGCACGCCGAATGGGTGCGGTGCGAGCGGGCGCAGTGGCGCTACGTCACCGGCGAAATGTGCGAGATTCTTTGGAACGACGGCCGGCGCGAGAGCGTGGATTTGCGGTCGGACGCCGATTGGCAGGAGCGGAATTTCCGTCTTTTTTTCAAATACCTCAACGGTGAGCAAACCGGGCCGGTGAATTCGCTTGCGGCCTGCCGGCCATTCGTGGCGTTCAACGATTTGCTCTACGCGGCTGCGCCCGGAATTGTGGATGTGGATGGTGACCACGTGGAGACGCTCAGCCACGCCGGGCAGGGTGGGTATCGGGCGATTCGGGGCGTGGCGACTGCCGTGCAACGCTTTGCGGAAGCGGGCGTCTGGCCGGACGAGGAAAATTTGCCTTGGGCCCGCGAACCCGGCCGCGCGCATCTCGCGGATTTGCCAATGGTTGCCATCAAGTTACGGGCCCTGGCCGATTCCGGGCGGGCGGCATTTGCCAAAGAATCGTAAATCATGGGCTGCAAGCAGTTCCGGCGCGCGCGTTGCGTATTTTGTGCTTGTGACGCCTTACCATGGAGGTATCCTCACGACGCCTTCGGTCAGTCTTGGGCGCGTTGGGTGATTCACCGCAAACAGCCGCGCGTTTGCGGGCCTGGCGAGCGCGGAGATTTGACTGTAGTGCGGCCGCTTTTATGCTCAAATCCCGCGCCAAGGCGCTCTTTCTGGAGATTTCGGACTACTCGGTCCTGGCCGCCCGCGCGACGGCGTTGGAGCCGCCGTTCGTTCTGGAGGAATTGCGCGAAGCGCCGCTGGGCTCGGCGGACGATCTGGCCGCGCTGGTGGGTGAAATGATCCCGTTGCCCAAGGGGCAGTATGTCCCGGCGGTCGTGGGCGTGTACCCGCAAAACCGCTTCGTGCGTCGCGCCACGCTTGAAGCGCCGGCCAAGGCCAAGGATCCGGGTTATCTGGCCGAGTTCGTGCAGCAGCAATTTCAAGTGGACCCGGCTCGCAATGTGATTGCGGTGCTCAATGCCGACGCGGGCATCTCGGTGTCGGCCGAGACGGGCTTTCCGAAGGAATTGCTTTTTTGCGGCGCGCCGCTCGATGAATTGCAGGAGCGCCAGACGTGGGTCGTGAGCGCCGGCGTGTACCCGGAGCGCCTGGAGATCGGCTCGGTGGCGACGCTCGGCGGGCTGATGAGCTGCCTGGTGGCCGAGGACGTGAAATCGCCGACGCTCCTGCTCGAGATTCTGCCGGAAAATTCCCAGGTGTTCATTTTCCACGGCAATGTGCTGGACGTGGCGCGGCCCATTGCCTTCGGGCTTAACAGCATGTTTCCCGTGGTGCAGATGGAGCTCGGGCTCAAGGACATTGAATCGGCCCGAAAATTGTTTTTTTCCAACACCTTCGATTTCACCGAAATGGGCCCGGCCTTGATGAAAAAGATGCTCAAGGAATTGCAGGCCTCGACCGGTTTTTACGAAGTGCAGACGGGCCAGACCATCGGCCAGATTCATCTCAGCCTCATCCCCAAAAACCTGTCCTGGATGAGCAGCGCGCTGGCGCGTTCGCTGGGCGTCGATCAGATCAAGCTCGAATACGGGCGGTGGTTGAAGTCGCTCGGCATCGAACCCGCGCCCGGCGTGGAACTGGCGGCGCTCGACAGCCGCTGGCTGGGCCTGTTCAGCTTGATGGGCAAATACGAACCCAAGACCGAATCCAAAACGGAGGCCGCCGCCAGTGCTCACGCTTAAGAAAAAAAAGCCCGAGGTCACGTACCAGTGGCATCCGAATTTTCGGGTGGTCAAGACGCTGCCGGACATCAAGGCGGTCCGCACGGACTTCCTGATCAATTTCGCGGCGATGACCGTGGCGGTGCTGGCGCTGGGCTGGCTGCTTTACGTCCAGGGCAGCATCCTCCAGGTGGACGGCCAGATCCGCCGTCTGAATGACACGATTGACGGCAATTCCCGGGTGAACAAGACCTACTTGAGCGAAAGCAGCAAATTCATGCACGAGTCGAAGGCGTTGCAGGAATTGACCAAATTCTCCTCCCAGACCGTGCCGCCGTTTCAATTGCTCACCACCTTGGTGGAGGCCCGGCCCGACAACATCCTGTTCGACTCGGTCGCCATCGAACCCACGGAAATCGAGGGCAAAAACCATGTGCGCATCAAGACCGAGCAGGTGGTGCTGGCGGGCACGCTTTCCGGCGAAGCCGATGACCTGAAGGGGCTGGACACCCTGGTCACCAAGCTCATGAATTCGCCCGTTCTCAAGGCCCGCATCGCCGACCCGGCCAACGACCGCCAGATTGACAACCACCGCGAGGGCCCGGGCCTATTCAAGTTTATCGTCACGATCACGCTTAAACCCGTCGTATGAACCCGCAAGTCATTCTGGCCAAGATCAAGGCTTACCCGCTGGCGGTGGGGCTGGCAGTGGCCGCCATCATCATGGCGGGGCTGGCCTATTACCAGGAAGGGACGCTGGACGACGATCTGGACGCGAGCAAGGATCTGGACCAGCAGTCCACCACCATGGCGGACAACCTCGTCTTCGGGCGGGATCTCGACGCCAGCCTCAAGCAATTGGAGGCGGCCGATCAAACCCTGCAGGCCGCGCTGATCGAGCCGGAGAACATCATCGAAAACCAGCAATATTTTTACGGCTTCGAGCACATTGACGGACTGCACATCATTGACCCGACCCAGGAACACACGGACCGCGACAAGGACGCCACGATGTCGGTGACGACCTTCAGCCTGCAAGCCAGCGGCACCTGGGAGAGCATCACGTCCTTCCTTTACGAACTGCAAACCGGGCCGCATTTGGTGCGGGTCAGCAAGTTCTCGCTGGAGAAATTCACGCACCCGGGCTTTGATGCGCCCCCGGAGCAACTCATCGCCACCATGGAAGTGCAAGTGCTGGGCAATTGATTCGACGATGAAACCCTCCCGCCTCCACCTTCTTCTTTGGGCCACCGGTCTAGCGTGCCCCGCAATGGGCTTGCGCGCGGATACCCCGCCGCCGGCCCCGACTGCGCCGCCCACCGGCATCGTCACCCTGACGGCGCCCAAAAGCGACGAGGTGGTCAATCCGCTCGATCGCGAACGCCTCTTAACCGTGGCCAACCATGACTTGGACCGCACCGACCCGGAGATCGAGCAGAAGCTGCAATCGTATGACAATCCCTTCTTTCTGAAATTGCCACCGCCGCCGCCCGAAATACAACCGACCACTGCCGGCCCGGCGCCTCCACCGCCGCCCCCCAAGTTGTCGGATACCGAAAAACTTGCTCAAGTGGCAGGGGCGCTCAAGCCCAGCGGCACCTTGGGCATGGGCGGCGTGCAGGTGCTTATTTTTGAAGATCGCCCTCCCTTGCGGGCCGGGCAGTTGATGGAAGTGACATTTCCGGGCGACGACCGGCCCACGGAGATCGTGCTTTTAAGTGTTTCCGAAAAGTCATACACCCTTAAGCTAAACGGAACCGTTCTTCCCGTTTCGCTCAATCGTCCCTCCACCGAAGAAAAGTCCACCAACCCGCCGGACACCACGCCCTAAAACCACCGTCCCCTGCTGCCATGAAAGTATTCCCTGCTTCTGCCGTGCTTTTATTTGCCGCCACTTCCTGGCTGGCCGCCCAAAACGCGACCCCGGCGTCCAACACCACCTCATCCTCCGCGCCAACCGCCGCGCCAACGGCCGCCCCGGCGCCAACCGCCCCGCCGCCCCTCCCGGTGCCCAGCAGCGGCACGGCACCGCTGCCGCCGCTGCCGGCGCCCGCGGACCTCAATCCCCCCGCGCCAGCACCCGCACCCGCTCCGGCTCCGACCCCGAGTCCCTCCAGCGAGAATGCGGTGCAGGTTATCGCACCGGCCAACGTCACCGTGCAGCCGACCACGGTGACCACCACATCGGACGTTTTTGCGCCGACCAACAAGGGCTCCGACCAAGTGCAGCAGGTGACCACGGAAACGCCCGCGCTCGACATCAAATTCCCCACCGGCAACGCCACCGTGCAGTATCCGACCCAGGAGACGGCCTCGACCACCGCGGCGCAGCAGGATGAAACCATTTCGGTGGACTTCCCGAACGAGGAAATTCGCACCATCCTGCGCAACGTGGCCGACATGTACGATCTCAACCTGGTCATTCCGGAAACGCTCACCGGCACGACGTCGGTCAAGCTGCGCAACGTCACCTGGGAGCAGGTCTTTTCCGTCGTGCTGGATCCGGTCGGGTTTACCTACGTGGTGGATAACAACATCGTCAAGGTTCGCAGCCGCCAGGAGGTCGCCACCGAACCGGTCGAGACGCGCGTGTTCCTCATCAACTCGGCCAAGGCCGCCGACCTGATGACTTCGCTCACCCCGCTGGTGGACACCGCCGCGGGCGGCCGCATCCAGGTGGACAACCGCACCAACGCGCTCATCATCACCGAGCGGCCGACGCACATGAACAACATTCAGGAGATCATTGACCGGCTGGACCGGCCCACGCAGCAGGTTTCGATTGAGGCGAAATTCATCGAGTTGCAAAAGGAGAATGACACGGACCTGGGCGTGACTTGGAACTTTAACGGCACCAACCTGGGCAGCGTCGGCTACGCCTGGCAGTACAACATCGCGCACGGGCTGGGCGTGATCGGCGATTCCGGCGCGCTGCCGCTGCGGCAGGTGCCGATTTCCGCCAACGGGGTGCAGTCGGGCCTCAACGGCGTGATTCCCTCGGGTACCACCTACACCTATCAGCCACCGCGCCGCGCCGCCGATCTGGCCGTCTTCAACCAGGCGGAGTACGACGCCACTTTGCAAGCCATGCAGACGATCACCAACGCCCGGCTCGTGTCCGACCCCACGGTGGTGACCCTCGACAACGAGGAGGTCTCCTTCCTCGTGGGTACGCAAATCATCCTGGTTTATCCGACGATCAACAACCAGACCGGCCAGGCCAGCCCGGGTGAGCACGAAAAGCTCAACGTCGGCATCACGATGCGCGTGCGTCCGCAGGTCACCAACAACGGTTTCATCAACCTCACCGTCAATCCCATCGTCAGCCGGCTGGACGCGGTCTCGGACACTTACTTCGGCGGCACCTACCCGCGCGTGGACACCCGCGAGCTCACCGACGCCAAGGTCAGCATCAAGGACGGCTACACCCTCGCGCTCGGAGGCTTGATTGACGACACCGACCAGAAAGTCACCACCCAGGTGCCCGTTTTGGGCGACCTGCCCGTGCTCGGCTACCTGTTCCGCAGCACCAGCACGACCATTCAGCACAACAACCTCATCATCTTCATCACCGCGAAGACGCTCAATCCCGACGGCGCCACCTATCGCGAAGTCATTGACCCGAATCTGTTGATCCGCACGGATGTCACCAACAACGAAATCCCCGGCTTCTACGACCGCTCGCATCCCGAGGTGCCGGGCATGGTGCGCGTGTCCGACCAGCAGGTTCAGGCCATGCAGCAGGTGCAGGCCGCACGCGACCAGGCCGAGTACAACAAGCAGATGGTGCAGTACAAGGCCGACCAGAAGGACGCCGTGCAGGCGGAGGCGCAACACCTGGGCAAGTAGGAGCCGCGGGTGGAAACGGGAGACGACCCGATGCGTGGACCAGTTTCAACGCCATCGCCGTTGCGCTTTCGCGCGAAGCGCGTAGCTTGAGCCGGATGGACTTCCGGCTGCAGGCTGAATTTTCCCCCACGGGCGACCAGCCCGCGGCCATCGCCGCGCTGGAGCAGTCATTGCGGGCGGGCGGGCAGTTTCAGACGCTGCTGGGCGTGACCGGCTCGGGCAAGACTTTCACGATGGCGAACCTCGTCGCGCGGCTCCAACGCCCGGCGCTCGTCATTTCGCACAACAAGACGCTGGCCGCGCAGCTCTACAGCGAGTTCAAGGCGTTTTTTCCCGACAACGCGGTCGAGTATTTCGTCAGCTACTACGATTATTATCAGCCCGAGGCGTACGTGCCGCAGACGGACACCTACATCGAGAAGGACTCGTCCATCAACGAGGACATCGAGCGGCTGCGCATCGCCGCGACCAGCGCGCTGATCAGCCGGCGGGACGTGATCGTCGTCGCCAGCGTGTCGTGCATCTACGGCCTGGGCTCGCCCGAGGACTTCCGCGAAATGATGATTCCGCTCGCGCCCGGCGCGGAACTGGCGCGGGAGACGTTTCTCCAGCGCCTGGTCGAGAACCTCTATGAGCGCAACGACGTCAGCCTCGAGCGCGGCAAGTTTCGCGTCCGCGGCGAGGTGGTGGACGTGTACCCGGCCTACATGGAGAGCGCGATTCGCGTCGAGTTCTGGGGCGGCGTGATCGAGTCCGTGCGCCCGCTCGACCCGCTCACCGGTAACCTCGGCGCGGCGCTCGAACGCTTCAGCCTGTACCCGGCCAACCAGTACATCACGCCGCGCCACAAGCTGCTCGAGGCGATCGCGGGCATCCGCGCCGAGCTGGAGGAGCGCGTGACGTTTTTCGAGAAATCCAACCGGCTGGTCGAGGCCCAGCGCATCCGCCAGCGCACGGAATATGACATCGAGATGCTGCAGGAGATGGGCTTCTGCAGCGGCATCGAAAATTATTCGCGCCACATCGCGGGCCGCCCGCCCGGTTCGCGCCCGTGGTGCCTCATCGATTTTTTCCCGCGGGATTTTTTGCTGTTCATCGACGAAAGCCACGCCACCGTGCCGCAGATCGGCGGCATGTTCGCGGGCGACCGCTCGCGCAAGCAGCGCCTGGTGGATTTTGGCTTCCGCCTGCCTTCCGCCATCGACAACCGACCCCTGAGCTTCGAGGAATTTCTGACCGTGACGGGCCAGACGGTGTTCGTCTCCGCGACGCCGGGCGCGTACGAGCTGAAGAACTCCAGCGTCGTCGCCGAACAGCTCATCCGTCCGACCGGCCTGCTCGATCCGGTCATGGAAATGCGCCCGACGCGCCACCAGGTCGAGAACCTGCTCGGCGAAATTCAACTGGCGGTCGTAAAACACGAGCGCGTGCTGGTGACCACGCTGACCAAGCGCATGTCCGAGGACCTTGCCACTTACCTGCGCGAGGCCAAGGTGCGCGTCGAGTACCTGCATAGCGACATCGACGCGCTGGAGCGCGTGGAAATCCTGCGCCGCCTGCGGGCCGGGGACTTCGACGTGCTGGTGGGCGTCAACCTCCTGCGCGAGGGGCTGGATTTGCCCGAAGTCGCGCTGGTGGCCATCCTCGACGCCGACAAGGAGGGCTTTTTGCGCAGCGAAACGAGCATCATTCAGACCTCCGGCCGCGCCGCGCGCCACGAGCAGGGGCGCGAGCTGCTCGACGCCGCCAAGCTGACCGATTCCCTGCGCCGCGCCAACGAAATCTCGCGCTCCCGCCGTGAGCAGCAAACCGCGTACAACACCGCCCACGGCCTCACC
>JBEKZN010000059.1:0-7683 GCA_049509815.1 Opitutales bacterium | reverse complement strand
TGCGGTTCGTAATAAATAATCTGGCTGCCCGATTGCTCAAATGCAAACGGCACCTGCACCAGGTGCTGCAGGCGCTGGCGCACCGCGGCGCGCTGCGCCGGCGGCACCACCAGCAGCATGAATCCGCCGCCCCCGGCGCCCAAAAGCTTCCCGCCGATTGCCCCCGCCTCGCGCGCCGCCGCGTACATGCCATCGATCTCCGGCCGCGACACCGCCTTGCTCAGCGCCCGCTTTTGCAGCCAGGTTTCGTGCAGCAATTCGCCCAGCTCCTTCATCCGCCCGCGTTGCATCAGCAGCTGCTTGGCCTCGCCCACGCTCTGGCGCGTCCGGTTCAACTGCACCGCCCGCGACTCCAGGTCCGTGACGTACGTCGCCGCCACGTCCGAGGAAATCCGCCGGATCCCCGTGTAGAAAAGCATCAGGTGGCTGAGCACTTCCTCGATCCCGTCCTGCGTCATCGTCAATGGCTGCACCCGGAACTCCCCCGAGGGCATGAACTCGATGTGGTTGAAGCCCCCGTACGCCGCCGAAATCTGGTCCTGGCAGCCCACGCTTTCCTTCAGCATGTCCTGCTCGAGGTGAATCGCCTTCACCGCCAGCTCGTGCTTGGAGATCATCTCGCCCTTGAGCGCGTGCAAGGCGTGCAAAATCCCCACCGTGAACGACGAGCTCGAGCCGATGCCGCTGCGCGCGGGCAAATCGCCGTCGTGATGCAGCTCCAGGCCATGCTGGAGCTGGAACTTCTCCAGCGCCGCCCGCACCACCGGGTGGCGGATTTCGCACACCTCGTTGCATTCCTCCGTGATCGAATAAACGATGCGGAAACGCCGCTCAAAAAACGGCGGCAGGTACCGGCACGTCAGGTAACAGTACCGGTTGATGGACGCGGCCACGACTTCCCCGCCATGCTGCTTGAACCACGCCGGATAGTCGGTGCCGCCCCCGAACAGGGAAATGCGGTAAGGAGTCCGGCTGATGATCATACTTTAGCGGAGGCTGGAGGTGGCACCCTGCAGGCAGTCCTGCAGCGCGGCTTGCGCATGGGGAGTAACCAATCGGGGCAAAGAATTAGGAAAAAAGTATATCACTTCGATGCTTTCAAGGGAAGGGATAATTTCGCCCGGCCGGGCCGACGCCTCCACCACGACCACCACCGGCTGCACCACGTCCCCATTCGGGTACGAAACCACCCGCGCCGGATCCGAATACACCCCCACCAGCCGCTCCACCACGATGCTCAGGCCCGTCTCCTCCCGCACCTCCCGCACTGCCGTCTGCTCCACCGATTCTCCGAAATCCATCCGCCCGCCCGGCAGCCCCCACAGCCCGCAGTCCTCCCGCCGCTCGAGCAGGATGCGTCCACGCAAGTCGCGCACAATTACCCCCACCGCCAGCTTCCAGCCGTTGATTTCCTCCGCCGCGCGCGGCGCCAAAAGTGCCGCTGCCTTCAAACTCGACTGCCGCAATTCCTCCAGCGGCGCAAAATCCGTCTTCACCTTGCCCCGGAAAAATACCTGCGCCTCGGCGAAACTGGCCGGCACCCCGATGTCAATGAAGCGGCCCTCAACCGGGAACGCCCGCAGGCGGCTTTCCTTCGCCCACGTCGGAAAAAGCTCCTGTTCCAGCGAAATTTTGCGCCCAGCCGCGATACCCTGGAACAGCGACGTCCGCGCCAGGTACACGCCCGCGTTGATCCCCGCCCGCTCAACCGGCTGGTCCGCCTTCTCCGCAAAACCCGTGATGCACCGGCCTTCGTCGTACCGCACCGAGCCAAACCGCGCCCCCTCCGCCGTCCCCTGCACGACCATCGTGAAAACATCCTCGTCCGCCGGATGCGCCGCGAGTAGCCCGGCCGGATCGAACTCGCAAAACGAATCGCCGTTCAACACCAGCGTGTAAGGCGTCGTCACGGTCTCGCAGGCCAGGCGAATCGCCCCGCCCGTGCCCAGCGGAGTTGTCTCCACCGAATAATCGAGGCGCATGGCTCCGTACTCCGAACCCAGCCGCGCGGGAAACTGTTCCGCCTGGTGGCAGGTCGCTAAAATCGCGCGGCGCACGCCCATCCGTTCCAAAATCTCCAGCAGGTGGCACACGAAGGGCCGGCCCGCCACCCACGCCAGCGGCTTCGGCCGGTCCGCCACCGCCGCCCGCAGCCGGGAGCCCAGCCCGCCGGCCAAAATGACCGCCGTCAACGCACTGGCCGCCACCCGGCCTGTCGGCGGCTCAGACATTGGCATACTTCGCGTTGCGCAGGATGCGGTAGCCCTTCACCAGCTCGGCGATGCCGCGCGCCAGCGGCCACTCCGTCCGGTACCCCGTGCTCAGGATGCGGGCGTTCGACACGATGTAGTCGCGCTTGTCCGGATCCTCGCCGATGGGCGCTTCCATATAGACAAATTGCGGCAGTTGCTTCTTGATTTCCGCGCACAACTCCACCTTCGAAAGGTTCGCGTCGTCCAGCCCCACGTTGTACGCCCGCCCGCGCATCTTTTCGAAGCTTTCCAGCGCGTGCAAAAACGCCCGCGCCGCGTCGCGCACATGCAGGAAATTGCGCTTGAAATGCCCCTCGAACACCATCACCGCCCGGTCGTTCACCGCGCGGTACACAAAATCGTTCACCAGCAAATCCAGCCGCATCCGCGGCGACAGCCCGAACACCGTGGCCAGCCGGAACGTTAGCCCGTTTTCCCGCTCCAGCACCGCCGCCTCCGCCTCGCACTTTGTCGTGCCGTAGAGCGAAATCGGCCGCAGCGGCGTCTCCTCGGTGCAAAATTTCCCCTTTTCGCCCACGCCATAGCCGCTGTTCGTCGTCGGGTACAGGATGCGCTGCTTCTTCGACGCCAGCCGGCACAGCAACTGCACCGCGTCGCGGTTGGTCGTGATGGCTCCGCTGCGGTCGCGGTCGCACAACGGCGCGCCCACCAGCGCGGCCAGGGGGATGATCGCATCCGCCTTCGCCACCAGCGGGGCGACCACCCGTTCGTCGCGGCAGTCCCCGCGCACCACCTCGAAATTCTCGTCCCCGCAGCAATCCAGCAACGTCGCCTGCCCGAACATGAAATTGTCCAGCACCGTCACCTGGTGGCCCGCCGCCAGCAGCGCCGGCGCCAGCACCGAGCCGATATAACCGGCTCCGCCGGTAACCAGAATTCTCTGCCGCCGCGATTTTGCCATAAGATGCCCGGCCCGCGCCCGCGCAACGGTTTCCCCGTGCCCGGACGAACCGAGTCGGTCATTTCGCCAAACCCCACCCCAAAAGTCAACCTTCAAGCTCGCGTTCCAAACGGGCAAACCACCCGCTCGCAAGGCATTCCAAATGGCCTTCCCGCCCGTAGCGATTGGTTTGACACCCGCCGCCCAACGCCGCCATATAAGCGGCTCGCCTTCGGGGCGTTCCCCGCCCTTCGGCGCGTTTCTGTTCACCCCATCCCTCCCCCACTCAGTCATGAAGGCCCCCATCCCGTCCCTTTCCTTCCCCGCTTTACTGCGCATCGGCGCGGCTGCCGTCGCCTTGTTGCTCGCCGGTTGCGGCGGCAGCTCCAGCACCCCCGCCGCGGCGTCATCCAATTCCACCGCCGCCGCGCCCGCCAAAACCCTTCACCTCGCCTTCATCCCCAAGGGCATGCAGAACGTCTATTGGAAGTCCGTTCAGGCCGGCATGCTCCAGGCCCAGAAGGAAGCCGAGGCCAAAGGCACCAAAGTGGACATCGACTGGAACGGCCCGCCCAACGAAGGCGACCGCGCCGCCCAAATCGCCCTCATGGAAACCTACGTCGCCCAGGGCCTCGACGGCATCATCCTTTGCCCGATGGAGTACAACGCCCTCGTCGCTCCGGCCGAAAAAGCCCACCGCGCCGGCATCCCCCTCGTCATCGTGGACTCCCCGCTCAATTACCCCGAAACCGTCGCCTTCGTCGGCACCGGCAACCGCAAGGCCGGTGTCATGGCCGGCGACGAACTGGCCCGCGAACTCGGCGAAAAGGGCAACGTCATCATGATGCGCTTCATGCCCGGCTCAGCCAGCACCAACGAGCGCGAGGAAGGCTTCCTCGACGCCATGAAAAAATACCCCAACATCACCATCCTTTCCTCCGACAACTACGCTGGCGACGACCGTGAAAAAGCCTTGGACAAGGGCTCAAACCTCCTCAGCCGTTACCAGAACGTGGACGGCATCTTCACCCCCAACGAACCCAGCACCAATGGCATGTTGCTCGCCATCGAAAAGGCCGGCCTCGCCGGCAAGGTCAAGTTCGTCGGCTTCGACGGCGGCGCCGCCAACATGGCCGGCCTCCAGGCCGGCGAAATCAACGCCCTCGTCCTCCAGGACCCCTACACCATGGGCTACGACGGCGTGAACACCATGCTCGACTTCCTCGCCGGTAAAACCGTCCCCACGAACATTGACACCGGCACCGTCCTCCTCACCAAGGACAATCAGGACACCCCGGCCGTCAAGGCCCTCCTCGCCCACACCGTGATGTAACCTTATGCGCCTGCGGCTCCGCGGCATTGAAAAAAGCTTCGGCGCCACCCGCGCCCTGGCCGGCGTGGACCTCGAGGCCCGCGCCGGGGAGGTTCTCGCTCTCATCGGCGAAAACGGCGCCGGCAAGAGCACCCTCATGAAGGTCATCTCCGGCGCCCACGCGCCCGACGCCGGCTCCATGGAGCTCGACGGCCAGCCGTTCGCCCCGCGCCAGCCGCGCGAATCCAGCGACGCCGGCATCGCCATGATCTATCAGGAGCTGACCCTCGCCCCGCACCTGAACGCCGAGGAAAACCTCGTCCTCGGGCGCGAGCCCGCCCGCTACGGCTTCATCGACCGCCGCGCCCGCCGCGACATCGCCCGCCGCGCGCTCGAAATGGTCAACCACCCGCACCTGCCGCTCAACGTCCCCGTGCGCACCCTCTCCGTCGCCGAACAGCAAATCGTCGAAATCGCCCGCGCCTGCGCCAGCGGCGCCAAAGTCATCATCCTCGACGAACCCACCAGCAGCCTCGGCCGCCACGACGTCGAAAACCTCTTCCGCATCATCGCCCGCCTCGCCGAGCAGGGCGTCGCACTTATCTACATCAGCCACTTCCTCGAGGAATGCCGCACCGTCGCCAGACGCTACCTCGTCCTGCGCGACGGCCGCTCCGTCGGCGGTGGTGATCTGGCCGACATTGACAACGCCGGCATCATCCGCCTCATGGTCGGCCGCGAAGTCACCGAGCTTTACCCGCGCGTGCCCCGTCCGCTCGGTGAACCGCTTCTCGACGTCAACGGCCTCTCCGGCCCGCGCGGCAAGCCGCACGGCGTCTCCTTCCAGGTCCGCCGCGGTGAAATTTTCGGCGTCGCCGGGCTCATCGGCTCGGGCCGCACCGAAATTCTCCGCTCCGTTTTCGGCCTCGACCGCGCTGCCGCCGGCAAGGTCGCCGTCTCCGGCCGGCCGCTGCTCTTCGGCAATCCGGGCCTCAGCCTGCGCACCGGCCTCGGCCTGCTCTCGGAAAACCGCAAGGAGGAAGGACTCCTCCTCACCCGCGATCTCGCCGACAATTTCACGCTCTCCCGCCTCGACACTGTCGCCACGCACGGATTCGTCTCCCGTTCGCGCCAGCTCGCCGTTTCCCAGGCCCTCATTCAGCGCCTCGACGTCCGCGCCAAATCCGCCGCCCAGCCCGTCGGCCAGCTCTCCGGCGGCAACCAGCAAAAAGTCGCCTTTGGCCGCCTCCTCCACCAGCAGGCCGAAATCCTCCTGCTCGACGAACCCACCCGCGGCATTGACGTCGGCGCCAAGGCCGTGCTTTACCGCCAGATGCTCGAAACCGCCCAGCAGGGCAAAGCCGTCCTCATGGTCAGCTCCTACCTGCCCGAATTGCTCGGCATGTGCGACACCATCGGCGTGATGTGCCGCGGCGAACTCGTCGCCGTCCGTCCCCGCGACCAGTGGGACGAGCACTCCCTCCTCACCGCCGCCCTCGGCCGTGACGACGCCACCGACAATTCCGCTCCCGCCCAAAACTAATTCACCGCCGATGTCGCAACCCACTTCCCATCATCAGTCCTGGCTGAAGCGCTACCCGCTGCTCGGCCCGCTTTTTGGCCTCTCGTTCGTCATGATCCTGTTCGAGATCATGATCTCCGCCTCCTTCGGCAAAAATTTCCTGTCCCCGGACGTCATCGGCCTGATCCTTCTCCAAACCACCTGCGTCGCCACCGGCACCCTGGGCATGACCCTCGTCATCGTTTCCGGCGGCATTGATTTGAGCGCCGGCTCCGTGTGCGCCCTCGCGGGCGTTATCGCCGGCGTCATCCTGCGCGCCGGCCATTCCTCGTGGCTGGCCGCCGCGGGTGCGATTGCCATCGGCGGCCTCGTCGGCCTCATCAACGGCTCCATCATCGCCCGCTTCGCGATGATGCCCTTCATCGTCACCCTCGGCGCCATGGGCGCCGCTCGCGGCGTCGCCAAGTGGGTCGCCGACAACCAAAGCGTCAACTACGACCTCGGCATGACGGAAGGCGTCAACGTCCTGATGAACAACCCCGACACCGTCGCCCCGGGCTCCGTGCCCCACTGGTTTTTCAGCTTCCTTTCCACCTTCATGCCCCCGGACCGCTACAACCACGCCAACCTCGCGGTGCCGCTGTGGGTGCCCCCGATCGGCGTGCTGATCGTCATCGCGCTCACGATTGTCATGTCCCTCGTGCTCAACCGCAGCGTCTTCGGCCGGCACATCTTCGCCCTCGGCTCCAACGAGGACACCGCGCGCCTCTGCGGCCTGCGCACCCGCCTGCTCAAGGTCGGCGTCTATGTGCTTTCCGGCTGCTTCATCGGCCTCTCCGGCGTGTTCGACCTGTCCCGCCTGCGCCAGGGCGACCCCACCACCGCGATGGGCCGCGAGCTCGACATCATCGCCGCCGTCGTCATCGGCGGCGCCAGCCTCAACGGCGGCGTCGGTAGCATCTGGGGCGCCATCATCGGCGCACTCACCATGACTTCCCTGCGCAGCGGCGTCGTGCAGATGGGCTGGCCGTCGTACATCCAGGACATCATCATCGGCGTCGTCATCGTGCTCGCCGTCGGCGTGGACAAATTCCGCTCCCGCGGGCTCAAGGGCTAGCGGCTGGCTCCTCGCGCGCGCGGTTCTTTTTTCAATGCTCCCCGACCCCGCCGCCCTCCGCGCCGCCCTCGAGCGCGACCAGCCGGCCGCGCTCGCGCTTCTGCGCGAATGGGTCGGCATCAACAGCCACACCACCCACCGCCACGGCGTCAACGCCCTCGGCCGCGCCACTGCCCAGGCCTTCGCGCCTCTTGGCTTCGCCGCGGAATTCGTGCCCTGCGCCGGCGACGGCTGCGGCGATCACCTGCTTCTCCGCCGCCCCGGCGCGAGCCGCCAGTGGCTGCTTTGCATCTCCCACCTCGACACTGTTTTCCCGCCCGAAGAGGAGGCGCGCAATAAATTCCACTGGCGCGAAGCCGAAGGCCGCATCTACGGCCCCGGCGTGGTGGACATCAAGGGCGGCACCGCCCTGATCTGGTTGCAACTGCGCGCGCTGCGCGCCGCCGCCCCGGCCTTGTTCGAGCGCTTCGGCTGGGCCATCGGCCTCAACGCCGCCGAGGAAACCCTCGGCGACGATTTCGTGCAGGCCGCCCTCGCCCGCTTCGGCGACCGCGCCGCCGCCGCCCTCGTGTACGAATC
>JBEKZN010000058.1:0-7804 GCA_049509815.1 Opitutales bacterium | reverse complement strand
TAACCTGAAATCACAACTTTTTACCCAATATAGTCATGGCTCATAACGAAATTCTGCTTTTGCAACCGATCGAGGGGCTGGGCGGCGAGGGGGACCTGGTGAAGGTCCGCGCCGGCTATGCCCGCAATTACCTGCTGCCGCGGCGGATGGCGGTGCCGGTGACGCAGGCGAACCGCCGGCACGTGGAGTCGCTGCGGGCGAAACGGGCGGAGCGCGAGGCGAAGGAGCTGGCGGGCTCGCGCGAGCTGGCCGAGAAGCTGAAGCTTCTGACCATCGCGTTCGCGGTGAAGACGGGCGAGGGCGGGAAGTTGTTCGGCTCGATCACGCAGGGGGACTTGCATGCGCGGCTGGAGAAGGAAGGTTTTCCGATCGAGAAGAAGCGGGTGCACATCGCGGGCGGGCACGTGAAGTCGCTGGGCAAGCATTCGGCGGAGATCAAGCTGCACCCGGAGGTGACGGTGGAGCTGGCTTTCGAGGTGGTTTCGGAGAATCCGATTGAAGAGGTCAAGCCGGCGGCACCGGAGCGCAAGGAGCGCAAGCCGCGCAAGACTCGCGAAGACAAACCGGAGGGCAGCGAGCCGGCGGCGGTGGAAACGGTGCTGGTGGCCGAGGATGGCGAGCCGGCGGCGCCCGCGCACAAGCACAAGAAGCGGGTGCGGCGGGAGCAGGCGGAGCCGGACGCGGCGGACGAGTCGCCGGCGGCGGCGGAATAGTTTTTTCGCTTACGCTTGCCAGCGCGCCATCGACACGGCTAGGAACACAGTCCAGCCATGGCGCAATCCCCCGATTCCCGAGCGCGGACCCACAGCGGTCAGGCGGCGGCTCCCCGCACGGCGCCCGGCGCACCGCAGAAAGCGGCTCCGCGCCCGGCGGCGGCCAACGGGGGAGACCGGGTGCAGCCGCACAATATTGACGCGGAGCAGGGTTTGCTGGCGTCGTGCCTGCTGGAGAACGGGCTGGACGTGATCAACGAGTGCCTGGCGGCGAAGATGAAGGCGGAGTATTTCTACCGGCCGGGGCACCAGATTATTTTCGAAACATTGGCGCAACTGCATGCGGCGGGGGTGGCGCCGGAGGAGATCGTGCTGGCGAACAAATTGCAGGAGAAGGGGCAGTTGGAGGCGATCGGGGGGCAGGCGTACTTGTACGAGATCACGAACCGGATCCAGACGACGGTGCATGCGAAGCACTGGATGCAGATCGTGCGGGAGAAGCATTTTTTGCGGCAGTTGATCCGCACGGCGCAATGGACGGTGGAACAGGCGCACGGGGGCGGGAGCGACGTGCCGGAGCTGCTGAACGCGGTGGAGAGCGAGTTTTTCAAGATCCAGCAGGACACGATCAGCGAGTCGGCGGAGTCGATCAGCAAGTCGGTCGATACGGCGACGGGGTTGATCAACAAGATGCTGTCGCGGCGGGGCGAGGTGAGCGGGGTGCCGAGCGGGTTCACGGATTTGGACAAGCTGACATTCGGGTTCCACCCGGCGGAGATGATCGTGGTGGCGGCGCGGCCGTCGATGGGGAAGACCTCGATCGCGCTGAACATCGCGGAGCACGCGGTGCTGCCGGCGCCGCGGGAGCAGCGCGCGCCGACGGCGGTGCTGGTGTTCAGCCTGGAGATGGCGGCGGAGCAACTGGCTTTGCGGCTGCTGTGCTCGCACGCGCGGGCGGACATGCAGCAGTTGAAGAACGGTTTTTGCGACCGGCAGCGGGAGCTGATTGATTCGGCGAAGCTGTTGAAGCAGGCGCCGCTGTGGATTGACGCGAGCGCGAGCCTGACGATTTTGGAGATGCGGGCGAAGGCGCGGCGGCTGCACGCCAAGCACAAGCTGGGGCTGGTGATCATCGACTACCTGCAACTGGTGACGGCGGGGGGGATGTACAACTCGCGCGAGCAGGAAGTGGCGGAGGTGTCGCGCGGGGTGAAGGCGATGGCGAAGGAGCTGAATTTGCCGGTGATGGTGCTGTGCCAGCTGAACCGGGAATCGGAAAAGGAGAAGCGGCTGCCGCGCTTGAGCGACCTGCGGGAGTCGGGTTCGATCGAGCAGGATGCGGACGTGGTGCTGCTGCTTTCGCGCTCACGGGACGCGAAAGACGAGCAGGAACAGGCGGAGCAGCAGGCGGTGAAGCGAGAATTAATCATTGCCAAAAACCGCAACGGGCCGATAAGTGACATCCCACTCACTTTCAATAAACGACTTACGCGATTTGAAAATTACACCGGACACGCCTCGTAGCCGCTGGCAGTCGCTTTTGCTGGCGGCTTTGCTCACGGGTTGGATGGGCCTCGCCGCGCCGGTGTGGGCGCAGATGGCTGCGCCACCGGCGGACGGGGGAGGCGAGGCGACGGGGGCGGCGGCCGCGCCCGGAGAGTCGGGCGTGACGACGGAGCCGATCGTGCAGGAGATTTCGATTCAGATCATCGGGCCGCAGCAGATCAACCGGGAGGCGATATTGGCGCACCTGAGCCTGCGGCAGGGGATGCCGTACAGCCAGACGCTGGTGGACCAGTCGATCCGGTCGTTGTATGAGACGGGGTTCTACGATTACATCCAGGGGACGCGGGAGCCGGTGGCGAACGGGGTGCGGCTGGTGCTGTCGATTTTGCCGAAGTACCGGGTGTCGGCGGTGATTTACCAGGGGAACAAGGAGTACTCGAAATCGGAGCTGTCCGAGCAGGTGAAGACGGTGGCGGGAGGGGTGTTGGACGAGGTGCAGGTGAAGCGGGACTCGGACAAGCTGTTCCAGTTTTACCAGAAGCGGGGTTATTCGCGGGTGAAGATTACGTACACGATCGACAAGAACGACAACACGGGGACGGGGGTGGTGACGTTCAACATTGACGAGGGGCCGGACGTGACGATTTCGGCGGTGAAGTTCGTGGGGAACGCGCACATCAGCAGCGGGACGCTGCAGGACCAGATTGAGACGACGGACTACACGTGGCTGATTTCGTGGATCACGGGGAGCGGGCGGTACCAGCAGGATGTTTTCCAGGACGATTTGGACAAGTTGCGCGACTACTACAAGAACCGGGGTTTTCTGGACGTGGACATTCCGGACAGCGAAGTGGAGTTTCTGTACCCGCATCGGGATGCGTTACGAATCGTGATTCACATTCACGAGGGGCGGCAGTACCACATCGGCACGATCGGGGTTTCGGGGAACACGATTTTCCAGTCGGCGCAACTGGAGAAGCTGCTGACGATCAAGAGCGGCGATATTTTCGCGCCGGCGGAGGTGGACAAGAACGCGGACGCGTTGAAGGACTTTTACGGGCAGCACGGGTATTTGGACACCTTTGTACGGGCGGACCGGAGGCCGAACCTGGACACGGGGAACATCGACCTGAATTTCATCATCGCGGAGTCGGACAAGTATTTCGTGGAGGGGATCAACATCCAGGGCAACACGAAGACGCGCAGTTCGGTGATTGTGCGCGAGCTGGCGCTGGCGCCGGGGGACGTGTTTGACACGGTGCGGATGAAGACGAGCGAGACGCGGCTGAAGAACACGCGGTTTTTCGACGAGGTGAACCTGGCGCCGGAGACGACGAACATTCCGGGGCGGCGCAACCTGCGCATCACGGTGAAGGAGGGACGCACGGGCAATTTGACGTTCGGGGCGGGATTCTCGACGGTGGAGAGCGTGGTGGCGTACGTGGAGTTGACGCAGAGCAATTTCGACCTGTTCAACTACCGGAACTACTTCCAGGGGGGCGGGCAGAAGGCGCGGATTCGCATCAGCATCGGGACGGAGTCGAGCGAGTTGCTGCTGTCATTCGAGGAGCCGTGGCTGTGGGAGCGGGAGCTGGCGGCGGGGATCGAGGTCTTCCGGACGCAGACGGGGTACCTGAGCACGACGTTCAACGAGATTACCACGGGTTTCGACGTGTATTTGCGCAAGCGGTTGTTCGAGCTGGTGGAAGGGCGGTTGAGTTACACGCTGGAGGACGTGCAGATCGAAAACGTCCAACTCGGGGCGCCGCCGCAGGTGTTCGCCGAGCAGGGGCACACGTCGCTATCCCAGGTGGGCTTTACGCTCTTGCGGGACACGCGCAATGACGAGGTTTTCCCGACGGATGGGTCGCGGTATGAGTTGATAAACTCGCTGGCAGGCGGGCCGTTCGGGGGCCAGACGGATTTTTACCAGATCGAGGCGCGAGCGGGCTGGTGGTGGCCGACGTTCAGTGTGGGCAACCAGGTGATGTCGCTGGTGGGCCGGGTGGGGACGTCGCTGGGGATTGACGGGAAGTCGGTGCCGTATGCGCAGCGGTATTTCCTGGGCGGCCCGTACAATTTGCGCGGTTATTCGTTCCGCAATGTGGGGCCGAAGGACACGCAGTTTGCCACGCCGGCGTATGGACAGCCAATCGGCGGCGAGAGCTTCGCGTACTTTAGTCCGGAATACAGCATCGAAGTCATTAACCCCGTGCGATTTGCGGCATTTTATGATTTTGGGTATGTGAACAGCGGGGCGTTCCAGTTCTCGCCGAGCGGGTACCGGGATGACGTGGGCGTGGGAATCCGGGTTTTGATCCTGGGGGCGCCGATGCGGCTGGATTTGGGCTACCCGTTGAATCCGGACCAGTTCCAGTCGCACAGCGTGCAGTTTAATTTCTCGTTCGGCACGGTTTTCTAAAGAAATTCGGCAACTTTCGCGGGCGGCTGTGGTCGAAATTTCCTGCTCGCACACGTCATTTAAATGTGTACGATAAACGTTTTAACTATGAAGCAAACCCTCCTCACACTCCTCTGCGCAGCGGCCCTCGTGCTGCCGGCGCAGGCTCAAAACACCCCCGTCATTCTTGTGGTTGACGTAGGCGCGGTCTTCAACGGCTACAGCGAAGCGCAGGCAGCGCAGATGCGCTTCAGCAACGCTGTGGAAAAGGCAAACAACGAAATCACCGACATGGTGCAACAGGCGACGGCGCTGGGCAAGCAGGCGCAGGACCTGGACACGAAGGCGAGCAACACGGCGCTGACGCAGGACGCGCGCGACGGGTACAAGGCGCAACTGGCGGATGTCACCAAGCAGTTCCAGAGCGCGCAGGTGAACATCCAGAGCTACAAGACGACGATGGAGCAGCAGTTGCAGGAGCGCCGGCAGGCGATCGTGCAGCAGCAGTTCAATGTGATCAAGGACGCGGTGATCCAAGTGGCGCAGAAGCGGAAGGCCACGCTGGTGCTGAATTCGTCGGGTCTGGCGGTGGTTTACTCGGATCCGTCGATGGACATCACCAAGGACGTGCTGCAGACGCTGAACGCGGCGGCAGCATCCGCTCCGGGAGCGAGCACGGGTGGGGCCACGCCGCCGGCGGCGTCAGGTTCGACTTCCAACTAATTTTGGCTGATGGAGCCGGGGTCCGGCGCCGCGGAAAACCAACTCAAGTACCGCATCGCCGCCGTGCGCATCGCCTACACGGTTGACGAGCTTCTGCGACTGGTCGGCGAGGGCCAGGTGCAAGGGGCGACTGCGCAGGCGGTGAGCGGCATCGCTTCGTTGAAGCAGGCGCAGGCGGGGGATTTGGCGTTTTTGGGCAACTTGAAATACAAGGCGGACGTGCCTGGTTGCCAGGCGTCGGTGATATTACTGCCGCTGGAGTATGAAGGGAGCCCGGCGGCGGGGCGGGCGTTCATCCGGCTGGCGAAGCCTTCGCTGGGGCTGGCGCGGGTGTGCCGGGAGATAGAGCGGTTGTTGTGGCCGAAGCCGGCGCCGGGGGTGCATCCGAGCGCGGTGGTGGACGCGAAGGCGGAGGTGGACGCGACGGCGCATGTGGGGCCGTTGTGCGTGATCGAGGCGGGGGCAAAAATAGGGCCGGGCGCAGTGCTGCAGGCGCAGGTTTATGTGGGGCGGGAGGCGGTGGTGGGGCCGGATTGCTGGCTGATGCCGCGGGTGGCGGTGATGGATTATTGCACGCTGGGCAAGCGGGTGCGGCTGCATGGCGGGGTGGTGGTGGGGTCGGACGGGTTCGGCTACGACACGAACCAGGGGCGGCACGAAAAGATTCCGCAAATCGGGCGGGTGCTGCTCGAGGACGACGTGGAGATCGGGGCCAACAGCACGCTGGACCGGGCGCGATTCTCGGAGACGCGGATCGGGGAGGGCACGAAGATCGACAATTTGGTGCAGATCGGGCACAATGTGGTGACGGGGAAGCATTGCCTGATTGTGGCGCAGGTGGGGATTTCCGGGAGCACGACGCTGGAGGACTATGTGGTGATTGGCGGGCAGGCGGGGTTGACCGGGCACTTGCACATCGGGGCGGGGGCGATGGTCGGCGCGCAGAGCGGGGTGATCCATGATTTGCCCGCGAAGAGTTACGTGCGGGACAGCCCGTCCATGCCGTACATGGTGGCGCAAAAGGTGCATGTGCTGAAGGGGCGGCTGCCGGAGCTGTTCAAGCGGGTGGCGCAACTCGAAGAGGTGATCGAGCAGATTCGGCCCGGTTCGGTGCCGCCGCGGCCGGCGGGAGACGAGTAGGCCGCGGGCTGAGGGCTAACTGATGGGAAATTGCTTTTTCGGGGAGGGGAATAGAAGGGATAGGGGTTAGCTTGTTTCCAAGGTCTGGATTTGGTCTAATATCCTCCGCATGGCATCCAGTTCCAGCGCGGCCCCTCGTCACCGGATGGTTTTGGTACTGCAAGCAGGCCTGCTTGCGGCAATTTTTTTCGTTGGTCGCGATTGGTCCATCCGCTGGGCAGATCGCGCGGTTGAGGCACCTGAAAAACCAGCTTCCGTAGCTCAAGTTGGCGCCTCCAGTGCTCCCTCCCAAAATCCCGCTTCGAAGCTGGCCGAGGCCAAGGCCGATCTCGCAAAAATCCTTCGCCTGCAAGGGCCATATGATCGTGAAAAGGCGTTGCTTGCACTCGCGGCCGGACTTGATAACGCAACGCTGCAGGGCCTGCTCGCGGATTTGGAGCCACACCTGCATGGCGAGAATAACGCACAAGCCTTCTCCATCTTTTTAGGCCAATGGGCTGAATCGGATCCGCAAGCGGCACTAGATTGGTTGAAACGCGAACGCAAGACCATCGGAATGGGGTTTGTCAGCAATGTCTTCGAAGCTTGGTCCGCCAAAGATCCGGCCGCGGCCTTGGCGGCGATTTCCCAACTGCCCACAGGGCAGGATGTACGGGGAAATGCGCTGACCGCGGTCATTGAAAACATGATGGCCCAGGATCCGCAGTCGGCGCTTTCCGCTTTAGTGAGCCAGCGCTTTGGAGCCTATTCAAATGATGTCATTCAGTCCCTGTACGGCGAATTGGCGAAGGTTAATCCATCCGCCACGGCCGCCGCCGCGCTCAATCTGCCGACGAGTTCACTGCGCAATGCGGTGATGGCCAGCGTCGCCGGGTCTTGGGCGGCCCAAGACCCGGCGGGTGCGCTGGCCTGGGTCAATGGCCTGCCTCTGATGCCTGATTCACTGCGCAATGCGGTAATGACCAGCGTCGCTGAATCTTGGGCGGCCCAAGACCCGGCGGGCGCGCTCGCATGGGCCAATGGCCTGCCCGCCGGCCAGGCGAAAAATGACGCCGTCAAATCCGTGATTGATACCATGAGTGAGCAGGATCCCAGCGGCGCAGCCGCTTATCTGCTCCAACTTCCCGACAGCAGCAACCGAGAGGCTATACTCGGACAGGTCACTTACAACTGGGCACAGTCCGACCCCGTCGGACTGCTGGCGTGGGCCAGTCAAAATTTAACCGGCCACGATTATAACACCGTGGTGGGCAATGCGCTCAGACATATAGGCGCAACCGACCCCACCGCCGAGGTCGCAGCCCTGGCCCAGATTTCCGAT
>JBEKZN010000057.1:0-7831 GCA_049509815.1 Opitutales bacterium | reverse complement strand
CATGGGAATGCCGAGATCCCAGGACAGGCCGCCGCTGCCGCCGCGCACGTAAATCGAATTGCCCCACCCCACATCGACCAGGGCCACGATGTGATGTTGTTTCCTCCGCGGATGAAAATAATCGAGCGTCTTCTGTGCCAGCGCGGTTGGCCCCGGTGCATGCAGCTTGGGTGCGGGAGTGGCGTGTTTGTTGGTTTTCATGGCACCGCTGGGCAAGGTTGCATTAAGCGCTTTTGCGGGCCGAATGGCGATAAGGTGAAACCCTACCGGAACTGTGCGTTGCTTCACGCGCGCCCTATTTCGTTCTGCGCAAACCGGGATTCTTCAGGTGGGGCAACACCCCCTATCTTTCATGCGCCTGGTCGCGCATAATCTGCGCATGCCAAGGCTGCAACGACTGGCGAGCTCGCGACTGATCGTCAGTTTTCAAAAATTCGCCCGCCTGGTGGTGCGGACCAGCGGGCATCCCATGGCCTTTGGCCTCGCCATCGGCGTGATCGTCATCTGGGCGCTGACCGGCCCGTGGTTTCATTTTGGCAACACTTGGCTGCTGGTCATCGACACCGTTGCGAACATCATCACCTTTTTGATGATCTTCCTGATTCGCAATGCCCAAAACCGGGAAAGCGAAGCGGTGCAGTTGAAACTGGATGAACTGATCCGGGCCACCACCACCGCGCGCAACACCCTGCTGGACATCGAGGAACTGTCCGAGGAGGAGTTGGACCGGATCAAGCAACGCTTCGAGCAACTCGCGCGCAAGGCCCGAGTGGAGAGCGTTCCCGTCGCATAAGTAGGATTACACCCCATAGTCGGTGCGGGTTTAAAAGCGCATCCTGCATCAGGGCAGAATGTCTTCGTCACTCGCCGCGCTACGGTTCGTCGATTTATGCCTTTCGGAAATGCAAATTCACCAAGCTGCTCGCCTAAAGCCGCCCTCCAATTAAACCCATGAACCCACCGCCGCCATCCCTCGACGAAACCGACCATCTCGTTGCCGGTACCGTGGAGGTCATCACCGAAGTCCGGCGCAAAGAGGCCGTGCTGAAGACCGGCGCGTTGCAGAACGCAATTCTCAACAGCGCCAATTTCTCGAGCATCGCGACCGACGAAAAAGGCGTCATCCAGATCTTCAATGTCGGCGCCGAGCGCATGCTGGGCTACGCGGCGGCCGACGTGATGAACAAGATCACGCCCGCCGACATCTCCGATCCTCAGGAAGTGATCGCGCGCGCGAAAGCTTTGAGCCTCGAGCTGGGAACCACGATCGCGCCGGGCTTCGAGGCCCTGGTGTTCAAGGCCTCGCGCGGGATCGAAGACATCTACGAGCTGACCTACATCCGCAAGGATGGCAGCCGTTTTCCGGCCGTGGTGTCGGTCACCGCCCTGCGCGACGAGCGGGATGGAATCATCGGCTACCTGCTGATCGGCACCGACAACAGCGCCCGCAAGCGGGCGGAAGAGGCGCTGCTCAAGGCGGGCGCACTCCAGAGCGCCATTTTCAACAGCGCCAACTTTTCAAGCATCGCCACCGATGAAAAGGGCGTCATCCAGATCTTCAATGTCGGCGCCGAACGCATGTTGGGCTACGCGGCGGCCGATGTGATGAACAAGATCACGCCCGCAGAGATTTCCGATCCGCAGGAAGTGATCGCGCGGGCCAAGGCGTTGAGCCTGGAGCTGGGCTCCACGATTGCCCCGGGGTTTGAGGCCCTGGTCTTCAAGGCCTCGCGCGGGATCGAGGACATCTACGAGCTGACCTACATCCGCAAGGATGGCAGCCGTTTTCCGGCGGTCGTGTCGGTCACGGCCCTGCGCGACGAGCGGGATGGGATCATCGGCTACCTGCTGATCGGCACCGACAACAGCGCCCGCAAGCGGGCGGAAGAAGCTTTGCTCAAGGCGGGTGCGCTCCAGAGCGCGATTTTCAACAGCGCCAACTTCTCGAGCATCGCGACCGACGAAAAGGGCGTCATTCAATTGTTCAATGTCGGCGCCGAGCGCATGCTGGGTTATGCGGCGGCCGAAGTGTTGAACAAAATCACCCCGGCTGACATTTCCGACTCACAGGAAGTCATCGCGCGGGCGAAAGCGCTGAGCGCCGAACTGGCGACCACCATTACTCCGGGCTTCGAGGCCCTGGTGTTCAAGGCCTCGCGCGGGATTGAAGATATTTACGAGCTCACCTACATCCGCAAGGATGGCAGTCGTTTTCCCGCCGTTGTGTCGGTCACGGCGCTGCGCGGCGCGGACGGTGGAATCATCGGCTACCTGTTGATTGGCACCGACAACACCGCCCGCAAGCAGGTCGAGGAAGAGCAGAAAAAACTCGATCAGCGTTTGCGCGACCAGCAATTTTACACCCGCTCCCTCATCGAGTCCAATATCGACGCGCTGATGACCACCGATCCGCTCGGCATCATCACCGACGTCAACAAGCAGATGGAGGCGCTCACCGACTGCACACGCGATGAATTGATCGGCGCGCCGTTCAAAAACTACTTTACTGACCCCGTGCGGGCCGAAGCCGCCATCAGGCTGGTGCTGAGCGAAAAGAAGGTCACCAACTACGAACTGACCGCGCGCGCCCGGGACGGCAAAAACACCGTGGTCTCTTACAACGCGACCACCTTCTATGACCGCGACCGCAAGCTGCAGGGCGTGTTCGCCGCCGCCCGCGACGTCACCGAGCGCAAGCGCTTCGAGCAGGCGATTCAGGAATCGAACATCGAGCTGAACAGCGCCAAGTCCGCGGCGGAAAAAGCCAATCTCGCGAAATCGGACTTCCTTTCGAGCATGAGCCATGAGCTGCGCAGCCCGCTCAATGCCATCCTGGGCTTCGCCCAACTGATGGAGTCGGCCTCCCCTTTGCCCACGGCCGCCCAGGCTGCGCGGATTGCCCAAATCCTCCAGGCCGGATGGCACCTGCTCAAGCTGATCAACGAAATTCTCGATCTCGCAGTCATTGAGTCCGGAAAAGTCTCGCTTTCCCTCGAGCCCGTGTCGCTGGCCGAACTGATGGCCGAATGCCAGGCCATGATGGAGCCGCAGGCGCAACAGCGCGACATTCGCATGACCTTTCCGCGGTTTGACCAGCCCAGCTTTGTCCGGGCCGACCGGACCCGCCTGAAACAGATTGTCATCAACTTGCTTTCCAATGCGATCAAATACAACAAGGAGCACGGGGCCGTGGCCGTGGACTGCACCCTGCTCTCCCCCACCCGCACCCGCATCAGCGTCAAGGATACCGGCGCGGGATTGATTCCGGAAAAGTTGGCGCAACTATTCCAGCCGTTCAATCGCCTCGGGCAGGAGGCCAGCGGCGTGGCCGGCACCGGCATCGGCCTTGTTGTTACCAAGCAACTGGCCGAGCTGATGGACGGCGTCATCGGCGTGGAAAGTACCGTCGGAACCGGCAGCGTGTTCTGGATCGAACTGCTCGCGGTGGCCGCGCCAAAGCTGATCGTTGACGAGATCGAAGCCGCGCCGGACCATCTGCCGCGGCCCCTGACGGGTGCACGGCCGCGCACCGTCCTGTATATCGAGGACAACCCCGCCAACATGATGCTCGTCGAGCAACTCCTTGAGCAGCGCGCGGACATCAAGCTGCTGACGGCGGTGAACGGAACCCTCGGCATCGAGCTGGCCCGCGCCGCTCTGCCGGAAGTGATCCTGATGGACATCAATTTGCCCGGCATCAGCGGCATCGACGCCTTGAAAATCCTGCTCCAGGACCCGATGACGGCTCACATTCCCGTCGTGGCCATCAGTGCCAATGCCATGGTGCGCGACATTGAATTGGGCCTGCAGGCCGGATTTTTCCGCTACATCACCAAGCCCATCAAGGTCAAGGAGTTTACCGAAACGCTGAACGAGGCCCTGGAATTCGCGGAAAAAACCGCTGATTAGAACGCTTGATTCAGGATCCATGCGATGATCAGTTCGTCGGACATTTTCCACGGAAAAATCCTGATTGTCGATGATCAGGCCGCGAACGTCATGCTCCTCGAGCAGATGCTGCGCGGCGCCGGCTACGTTTCCATCGCGACAACGAGCGACCCTCGCGAAGTCGCCGAGCTTCACCGTCAGCACCACTACGACCTCATCCTGCTCGATCTGCAGATGCCCGTCGTTGACGGATTCCAAGTCATGGAAAATCTGAAGGAGATCGAAGCCGACAACTACCTCCCGGTGCTCGTGCTGACGGCCCAGCCGGACCACAAACTGCGCGCGCTCAAGGCCGGGGCGAAGGATTTTGTGAGCAAGCCGTTCGACCTGGCCGAGGTGTTGCTCCGCGTGCACAACATGCTTGAAGTCCGCCTGCTGCACCAGAAAACGATGGATCTCTACCATCAGGTCGTGGCGGAACAACAGAAGTCGTTTGAGCTCACCGCCCATCCCGGCGCAATGGTGGGCGTCGAAAAGGAGGAACGCCTCTCGACGCACTGGTTCAGGAGCCTGCAGCTCCGGCATCCCTGGCTGCAAATCAACCTGGTCACGGCTTGCGCCGCCGCCACCGTCGTGGGCCTCTTCCACGAAACCATCAACCGACTGCTGATTCTCACCATCTTTCTGCCGGTGCTCGCCGACCAGTCGGGCAACACCGGCCACCAGGCGCTGGCGATCACGCTGCGCGGGATCATCCTGGGCGATCTGGAAGCCGGGAAAGAGAAGGCCATGATCATGAAGGAAGCCCTGCTCGGCTTGCTCAATGGCGCGCTCGTCGGACTGGTGGCGGCGCTGGGCATGTTTGTGATCGCAAAAATGCAGCATTTGCACAGCGCCCTGACTCTCAGTGTCGTCGTGTTTCTCGCCATGATCGGCAGTTGCATCCTCAGCGGCATGTGCGGCGCCGTCGTGCCGCTCATTCTGAAGCGGTTCGGCGCCGACCCCGTCATTGCCTCGAGCATTTTCCTCACCACCACCACGGACGTGGCGAGCATGGGACTGTTTTTGGGGCTGGCGACATTGCTGGTGAAGTGAGCCGTGTCTGCCAGGCTTTATGATTATTCAAGTGGGCTGCACCCATGAGACGCGGCGTCTGGCGCGACCGGGTCATCCATGCGCCCGATGAAGAGAGCGAAATGACCACCGCGGCAAGCCACCGCGATCGCCTCCACCAATCTCGGGTCTTACTTCAACGCTCTGGCCATGAGAAACTTGGTTCGGCCGAGCAGTTTCCGCATGTCGTTGCGGTCCCAAAAACGCTCTTCCATCTCATGGACCTCAACGGATCCGCTTTCGGCTTGTTCGATCTGGAAATCGACTTCTTCCAAGGTTGCGAATCCCGAATCAAATACGTTGTCGGTAATCAACCGTGCCCAAGTTTCCCCGATGGCATTTCGTGTTGTCGTTTGCATAATGAACTCTCCTTTGTTGGCATTATTTTTACCCGTTTATCCAAGGGCGTGGTATGGGGTATAACCCACCCTTCCTCATCCGGTCGCATCCTGCGGGCGTCCTGATCAGCCAGCGGGAAGATTTTTAATTTCTCAGCCCGCTGCGGGTTTCGTCGGAAAAAAATTTAATCCCGCGCTGCAAGTGGCATCCTTCAAAAATCGATAGCGCGGCGAATCCGGCGCTTCCAACGGCTCATTGGAACTGAGCAAGGCCACGATGGCCGATGGGCCGGCGCGTTTTTGGCCAAAGCATTTTTCAACCCATTTTTTGAGGATCGCGGGAAAGTCTCCGGGGCCGTTGAATGAAACAATGAGCAGATCCGCCATATTTGCTTCGTAGAGCAGACGTTCGAAGCACGAGGAATCGTGCAATTGACTCAGCGGAGCAGGCATAATCTGCTGCCGCACCCGACCGCGGAATTTGCGCCCGATGCGCTCGATCGCCTCCACTGCCCGCAAGGCCGCATGCATGTCGTTGTAAACCATGACGACTGAAAGCAATCCGCTGGCCTTTTCTCGGGTCGGATCGTGAGGGTGCTTGGCCGGAGCAACGATTTTCCCATCTGTTTCCTCGTAGCTGTCCGGGAAGCGATCCCGGACGGTGCCAAAACGTGCCCGCAAATGGCTGAGTGCATCTACCGAGCGGTCGGTGGGCAACTCAGTCTTCGTCGTCTCCGCTTTGGCGGAGCGTGCTAGCGGCTCGTTGAGCAACTCCGTGACCGCCTGGATCGTTCCATGGCCGTTTTTCATGAGTAAAGCCGCTAGGTTGGTAATGGCGCACCGAAAGCTTGGCCTGGATCAAACCAGGCTTTTGGTTAATACGCCCAAACTTGGCCGGCGTAGCCGGGAACGAGGACCCCGCTGTTCGTTGTCGGCTATTTGCGGCGACGCGCGACCAGCACGCCCGCAATCAGCCCCACCTTGAAAGCGATTAATAACGTCAGGTAGGGATACTTGCGGATCGTCGAATCCGTGCGTTTGGCGCCTGCGGCGATTTTTTTGTTTGTGTCTTCGTAAATGTCGGTGAAGCGCTCCTTGGCGGCATCCAAGCTCGCGTGCAGATGGCTGATGGGTTCTACGGTCGGGTGGACGGTGTCTTTGTTGTTTTTCATGAGGATCAATGTAATTTAGGTGGCGGGTTGTTTGATGATGGAAAAAGCATCTCCGGCGGCCGACGCGGAGAATACTCCACCGGCGTCTTTGTCGCCATGGGGCTTAACCCTACTCGTTGCACGCGTGTCTGCTCGAACCAATGCGCGTCGAACAACCCGCCGTAAAGTGAAGCGGCCCCGGCGCAGGCGGGGAACACCCCATTGCGGACCCACCAGCATACCGTCTATCCTCACGGTGCGACCGACTAAGTCATCCCGATTGCGAAAATTGAAACCCAGTCAAGGCCGGTGACCACAATCGCCGGGCAGGAACCACATGCAGACTCTTTCGCTTCGCTGGCAAACCTGGATGGCCAGGCAAACGCTTTGGCTTCCTCGTGCGAACGAACCGCCGTTGCGGGCCGAGCTGTACAGCGTTGAGCAACTGGCGCGCCACGCCCGAGGCCTTGCCGCGAGCCATCAGGTCACCGCGCGGCGCAGATCCAACCGCCTCTTGGCTCGTTTGGACGAAAACGAGCAGGGCCTGCGTGCCTTCAATCGCGCCACCGTTGGCGTAGGTTCCGCGCGGTCCGTCACTCCCGCCGCCGAATGGCTGCTCGACAACTTCTACCTGATCGAAGAACAGATTCAAATGGCCCGGCGGCATCTGCCCCGCGGCTACAGCCGGGAGCTCCCGCGCCTGCTGAATGGCCCTTCCGCCGGACTGCCCCGCGTTTATGACATCGTGCTTGAATTGATCTCGCACGTGGACGCGCAGATTGACGCGGAACCGCTCAGTGCGTTCATCGCTTCCTACCAAACGCTGAGTTCCCTGCAACTGGGCGAGTTGTGGGCCATTCCCATCATGCTGCGCCTGGGGTTGATCGAAAACCTCCAGCGCGTCACCGGCCGGCTGACGATTGCCCGCAAGCATCGGGACCTGGCCAACCTGTGGGTGGACCGTTTGCAGGACATGGTGGAAAAGAATCCGTCACGCCTGGTCATCGTGGTGGCGGACATGGCGAAGTCCGACCCACCCTTGTCCAGTTCATTCGTCTCGGAGTTTTGCCAGCGCCTGTCGCGACAGAGTCCGGTTTTGCATCTCGCGCGCAGTTGGCTCGAGCAGCGGCTGATCGAACAGGGCTTGTCGATTGAGCAATTGATTCATCTGGAGAGTCAAAATCAGGCGGCCGACCAGGTTTCTGTCAGCCACAGCATTACCAGTCTTCGTTTCCTGAGCGCCATGGAGTGGAAGAAGTTCGTGGAGTCCCTGAGCCTGGTCGAGGAAATTTTGCGCACGGATCCGCCCGACGTTTACCGCCGGATGGATTTTGCAACCCG
>JBEKZN010000056.1:0-7996 GCA_049509815.1 Opitutales bacterium | reverse complement strand
GCCCGCGAATTGATGGAGCTTTTCACCCTCGGCGAAGGCCATTACACCGAGTCCGACGTCAAGGAAGCCGCCCGCGCTTTCACTGGCTTTTATTTTCCCGACGGTTACGGTATCCTCGACCCGGCCAAGTGGGACTCCGGCCCCAAGACCATCTTTGGCCACACCGGCCCCTGGGGCGCTGACGACGTGGTGAATCTCATCTTCACCCAACCCTCTGCCCGCACCCACCTCCCCGCCCGCTTCCTCCGCTACTACCTCTCCGACGACCCGCTGCCCGACCCGCACCTCGAAACTCTCGGCACCCTCTGGCAACAGCACGACTGGCGCATCGACGCCCTCGCCCAGCTCGTCTTTTCCTCCAAACTTTTCTACGACCCGTCCTTTCGCGGCAACCTCGTCAAAAGCCCCGTCCGCTTCCTGCTCGGCATGTATCAGGATCTCGGCGTCAATCTTTACCCCTTTCCTTCCGATTACACCATCAATGTCCTGGGTGACGCCGGTCAGGAGCCGTTCGATCCTCCCAACGTCAGCGGCTGGCATGGTGGCCGCCTTTGGTTAAACTCCTCCACTTGGTCCGCCCGTGCCAGGCTCGTCGCAAGCGCCTTCACTCAGGGCCGCCTAACCCGCGACCCCGAGGAGACCACCTGGCCCAAGGACGATCCCGACCGCGCCCGCGTCAACTGCTACGTCCAGCCCGATCACTTTCAAGAACTGGCGGCTTTGCCTGCCGACGTAGCCGCCGGCCGTCTCGTCAATCACTTCCTTCCCGGCAATCCCGCCCCCGCCTACCGCGCGGCCATCGCCGATTATCTTAAAAACACCGCCGGCCCCCGCAACGAGTTGCTTAACGACGCCGCCCAGAATCTCCTGCTCTCCCCGCTCTACCAGCTCTGCTGAACGCCGTGGGTGCTATCCCGCCGCCTGCGCCACGCTCTCGTTAATCTCGCAGTTGGCAAAAACATTCCTCACGTCGTCCAACTCCTCGAGCTGCTCGATCAGCTTGAGCACTTTTTTTGCCGCCTCCGCGTCCGTCACCGGCACGCTGTTCACCGGAATCCACGCCAGTTCCGATTCGTCCGGCTGGATGCCCGCCTTCGCCAGCGCGTCCGACACCGCGTCGTAGGCCCCGATCGGACACAACACCTCAAAATGATCACCGTGCGCCTTGATGTCTTCCGCCCCCGCGTCAAGCGTCACTTCCATCAGCTTGTCCTCGCTCGTCTTGTTGGCCGAAATCAAAAACTGCCCCTGGTGGCTGAAATTGAAGGCCAACGCCCCCGGGCTGGCCAGATGCCCGCCGTGCTTCGTGAACACGCTGCGCACCTCCGCCACGGTGCGGTTCTTGTTGTCGGTCGTCACCTCCACCATCAAGCCCACGCCGCCGGGCGCGAATCCCTCGTACGTATTCTCCTCGTACACCACGCCCGGAATTTCCCCCGTTCCCTTCTTGATCGCCCGGTCAATGTTGTCCGCCGGCATGTTCGCCGCCTTCGCCTTGATGATCAGTGTGCGCAGCCGCGGGTTGAACTCCGGATCGCCGCCCGACGCCTTGGCCGCCAGCGTCATGTCCTTGCTCAATGCGCTGAAAATCTTGCCGCGCTTCGAGTCAATGACTGCTTTGTGACGTTTCGTCGTGGCCCATTTGCTGTGTCCGGACATCGGGTAATAGGGGGTTGGGGAAGGTTAAATGAACACAATCGCCGCATGATTTCAAACCAACTATTTTGCCCTGGGTCGGCGGCCAAACGCCCTACCGGCGCTTCGCCACTGGCCGGGGCAAGCTCTGGGCAGGTCCTGTTCCTTTCGGTCCCGGCCCGGCCGTCACCGGCGTCACCGGGTCCTTCATCTTGTTGGTGATGACCTGCTGCGCGATCGTGAAAAGATTCTGGCACGTCCAGTACAGCGTCATGCCCGACGGCATCGAGTAAAACGACAGCACGAAAATCAGCGGCATCATTTGGAAAATCCGCCGCTGCGTGTTGTCCGTCGTCGGCGACGGCGTCAGCCGCATCTGCACCGACATGGTGATGGCCATCAGGATGGGCAGAATGTTCACGCTGATCCCCGCGATATGCCCCACCGTGTCCGGCGCCGACAGGTCGTGGATCCACAGGAAGCTCGCAAACCGCAGCTCCGACGCCGTCCGCAACATCGCGTAAAAAGCAAAAAAGATCGGCAGTTGGATCAACAGCGGCAGGCAGCCCGCCGCCGGGTTCACCTTGTTTTTCTTGAACAACTCCATCATCTCGCTCTGCAGCTTCTGCGGGTTGTCCTTGTACTTTTCCCGCAGCTCCGTCAGCGGCTTCTGGATCGACGCCATCCGCTTGGCCGAGCGCACCTGCACCTGCGTCAATGGCCACGTCAGCAGCTTGATGCAAATCGTGAAAATCACGATCGACCAGCCCCACGCCCATTCCGGCGACCCATGCACCAGCGCCGAATGCAATGCAATCAGGATCAGCAAAAGAAACTTGCTGATCCACCCCATCCATCCGAACTCCATCACCAAGTCCTGCCGGTCACCCAGCTTGTCCAGCCGCACATATTCTTTCGGCCCCACGTAATAGTCTAGCGCCAGCGCCCGTTCCTGTCCCGGGGCCAGCAGCCCCAGGCTCACTTCCAGGTCCCCGGTCACCGACGTCGTCTGGTTTCCGTCCAGCGTCAGTGGCACGCCCTGCGTGAAATACCCGCAGCCGCGCACCCCCGACTGCGGCGTCAGCACCGCCGCGAAAAACTCATTCTTCACCGATACCCACTGCAACCCCGCGTCGGGGTCCGCCTCCGCCGCGAGGTACGGCAGCGCGTCACGCCGCCCGAACGGCAGCAGCCCGCCCAGCCAGCCCGGCGAGCTGGTGAACCGCCCCGCCGAGATGAAACTCGCCGACTCCCCGTTGTAATAGCCAAAGTCCACATACTGCGAAATCAGGTATCCCGCGCCCGGCGTCGGCGGCGCCATCCCCGCGTTGATGAACAACCGCGACAGCCGCACCGGCGCGCTCCCGTGGTTCACAAACCGCGTCTCGTGCGCGATCACATACGGATCCCCGGACGTGTTCCCCGCCGCGGTAATCGAATACGTCCGCGTGATCTCGAGTCCCTCGGACGCGCGAAATTGAAAAGTCACGTTCGTGTTCGTGCTCGCTGCCGCCACCAGCGCAAACCGGCCGTCCACCGGCGCCGGCGGCAACCCCTCGCTCCCCGCTTGGAGCGGCGCCACCGCCAGTTGCAGCGCCGGCTGCGGCGCCCCCGCGTTAAAAACCACCGGCTCCGTGCCATGCAGTTGCGCCGGAAACTTTTTCAACGCCACGGTCTCGATCGCCCCGCCCGCCTCGGTGAAGGTCGCCTTGATGTTGTCGTTCTCCAAAACGTACGTCGCGAAGTTGCCGCTGGCCGTCTCGCCCGTCGGCACCAGCCCGCCCGTGTCCGTCGGCGCCGCGGATGTCGTCACTGGCGGATTGGCCGCCGTGCTGGCAGGCGTCGTGGTGTTGCCCGCGGGCGTCGCCGGGCTGGCCGCTGCCTGCGCTGCGGCCTGGGCCGCCTGCTGCGCGGCCTCGCGCTGGCCTTGGATGCCCGACCAAATCGTCAAGCCGAAGGCCGCCACGAGACACAGCACGCCTAAAGTAATGTTCTTTTTATCCATTCTCAAAAAATCTACCGATTAAGCTTCCGTGCGCGGCCGCCACCTGCGCCCCGCCACATAACGCCGGGGTTCCGGCACCGGATCGCAACCCCCCGGATGAAATGGATGGCACCGCGCCAGCCGCCGCACCGCCAGCCAGCTCCCTCGCGCCAGCCCATGCGTCAAAAGCGCCTGCCGCGCATATTCCGAACATCCGGGCGAAAAACGGCAACCCGCGCCCGGCCCCGCCAGCCGTTGAAAGGGCGACAACACCATCTGATACAAACGCACCAGCCCCGCCGCGCCGCGCGCCGGCCAGGATGGCTGCATCTGCCTGTCGGATTTCACAAATAAATTCATTTCGCCGGCGTTTCCTTGGCAGCGTCCGTCTTGCGCCGGCTCACCTGCCGCACTGCCCGCAGGTAATACTCCTTGATCGCCGCAAAAGAATGCTCGAAAAAATTCGCCCGCACGATCACCACCACGTCGCACGACGGCGGCAGTTCCTCCTGATTGCGGCGGAATAGCTCCCGCAGCACCCGCTTCGCCCGATTCCGGCGCACCGACGGTCCCGCCCGCCGCGAAGCGATTACCCCCAGCCGGCGCGGTCCCTCCGTGCGCAGCCGTAACCGCAGCGTGAACGGCCCCGTTTCGGCCCGACGCCCCTGCCGGCGCGTCTCGTCGAAATCCCCCGCCTTGCGCAGCCGTTGGGCGGCGGTCAGACGCTCGCGTGGGCGCGGGCTCTCTCCACCCCCCTCGGCGGCCATGACAGGCGCGGATTGCATGACTCGATTGGGCTGGCGGCCTCAATCGGCCAGACGTTTGCGGCCTTTGGCACGGCGCGCGGCGATGACTTTACGGCCACCGCGGGTCTTCATGCGCGCGCGAAAACCGCACTTCCGGGCGCGGCAAAGTTTGGACGGACGGTAGGTCGGTTGCATAGAATGGATGGCGTGTACCGCCGGACGAATCCGGCGAAAAGGGTACATAAAACCGGCCCGCACCCGCGCTGTCAAGTTATCCCCGCGTATAAGCTGCGTCCGGGTTTGACCTCCCCGTGCCGAACGGCCAAGCTGCCCGTTTTGCCCATGTCCACGAGCAGCCCCGAGCATGAACCCGTCCGGCACGCGCCGGATTTTGCCCGCCTCGAACACCGCTGGCAGGCGTATTGGGAGCACCATCGCACCTTCGCCGCCCGCGAAGACGCCATCGGCCGTGCCCGCCCCAAGTACTACGTGCTCGACATGTTCCCCTACCCCTCCGGCTCCGGTCTCCATATCGGCCATCCCGTCAACTACTTTCCCACCGACATCCTCGCCCGCTTCAAACGCGCCCAAGGCTATAACGTCCTGCACCCCCAGGGCTGGGACGCCTTCGGCCTGCCCACCGAGCAATATGCCATCCAGACCGGCACCCACCCCGCCGACACCACCCGCAAAAACATCGCCCGCTTCCGCGACCAGCTCAAAAGGCTCGGCTTCGTGTACGACTGGGATCGCGAGGTCAACACTACCGACCCCCATTACTTCCGCTGGACCCAGTGGATATTCCTCCAGCTCTTCAAGCACGGCCTCGCCTTCGTGGACGAAAAGCCCGTCTGGTACTGCCCCAACCTCGGCACTGTCCTCGCCAACGAGGAAATCCTCAACACCGACGACGGCCCTCGCTCCGAGCGCGGCAACCACCCCGTCGAGCGCCGCAACCTCCGCCAGTGGGTCCTGCGCATTACCGCTTACGCCGACAAACTCCTCGCCGGCCTCGACTCCCTGAACTGGCCCAGTTCCACCAAAAAACTCCAGGCCAACTGGATTGGCCGCTCCGAGGGCGCCGAGGTCCGCTTCGCCTTGCGCGATTTTCCCGGCGAGCAGCTCACCGTCTTCACCACCCGGCCCGACACCCTCTTCGGCGCCACCTACATGGTCGTCGCCCCTGAGCACAAGCTGGTCGAAAAAATCACCAGCTCCGCGCAGCGCGATGCCGTCGCCCACTACAAAGCGACCATCGCCGGCAAGTCCGACCTCGAGCGCACCGAACTCGCCAAGGACAAAACCGGCGTCTTCACCGGCGCCTACGCCATCAACCCCGTTAACCAGCAGTCCATCCCCATCTGGATCGCCGACTACGTCCTCGCCACCTACGGCACCGGCGCCATCATGGCCGTCCCCGCCCACGACGAGCGCGACTTCGCCTTCGCCGAAAAATTTTCCCTCCCCATCCTTCAAGTCATCGCCCCCACCGGCGATCCGCTGCCCCTGCCGTTCATCGCCCCCGGCCGCATGATGAACTCCGGCTCCTACGACGGCCTCGACTCTCTCGAAGGCAAACGCCGCATCGTCGCCGACCTCGCCAAAAACCAGCAGGCCAAACCCACCGTCAACTACAAGCTCCGCGACTGGCTCTTCTCCCGCCAACGCTACTGGGGCGAGCCGTTCCCCATCATCTGGGTTCGCACCGAAGATTTCGCCAAGCTCGCTGATTACCCCAGCAGCCCCCTGCGCGAATTCCTCCCGAAAGGCCCGGTCACTTATACAAAGGACGGCGAAACCTGGCACGCTATTCCCATCACTTCGCATTCGCTCCCTCTGGAGCTGCCGCAGGTCGAAAACTTTCAGCCGGCCGGCACCGGCGAGAGCCCGCTGTCCAAGGCCGCCGAGTGGCTGTACGTCCGCGTCAACCTCGCTACCGGCGAAGTCTCGCGCGACGAACGTTCCGGCCCCTCCTGGGTCGAGGGCGTCCGCGAAACCAATACCATGCCCCAATGGGCCGGCTCCTGCTGGTATTACCTTCGCTACCTTGACCCGCGCGATAATCACCAGCTTCTCGACCCCGCCCGCGAAGCCTACTGGGGCATGCCCGACCTCTACATCGGCGGCGCTGAGCACGCCGTCCTCCACCTGCTCTACGCGCGTTTTTGGCACCAGTTCCTCCACGACATCGGCGTCGTCCGCGCCCCCGAGCCGTTCCCGCGCCTCTTCCACCAGGGTATGCTGCTTGGCGAAGACGGCCAGAAAATGTCCAAGAGCCGCGGCAACGTCATCAACCCCGATGATTTCATCGCCTCTCACGGCGCCGATGTCCTGCGCGTTTACCTCATGTTCCTCGGCCCGGTCGAGGACGTGAAACCCTGGAACAGCGCCGGTGTCGAGGGCGCGGCCCGCTTCCTGCGCCGCGTCTGGCGCGAATTTCTCGACGCTGACGACCGCCCCGCCGCCAAGCTCGACCCCGCCGGCGCCGACGACCCCGAAACCACCCGCCAGCTCCACGACTCGATCAAGAAAATTTCCGAGGACTACGAAAACCTGCGTTTCAACACCATCGTCTCGCAGCTTATGATTCTCCTCAACCATCTTTCCGCGCAGCCGCGCTACGCGCTCGCCACCGCCCGCATTTACGCCCAGCTCCTCGCGCCCATCGCCCCGCACCTCGCCGAAGAGCTCTGGGAACGCCTCGGCGGCGCGCCCAGCGTCGCCGACCACCCGTGGCCGCAATTCGATCCCACCAAACTCCTGCGCGACGTCGCCAAAATCATCATCCAGGTCAACGGCAAGCTCCGCGGCGACGTCGAAGTCCCCCTCGCCGCGACCGCCGCGGACGTCGCCGCCCTCGCCCGCGCCCATGAGCGCGTCGCCCCGCACCTCGCCGGCAAAACGCTCGTGAAGGAGATTTACGTCCCCGGAAAAATCCTCAATCTCGTCGTTCGATGACGTGCCGTTCAACTCTCTGCCGTTTTCTGGCCTGGGCGATTTGCGGCCTTCAGCCCGCCGTGGCTTTCGCCGGCACCGAGCCCGGCCTCATCTACGTTCACACCGCGCGCGGCGACATCACCGTGCAAGATTCCCCCGCCGGACCGGTCACTTCGCTCGCCCGCGGCGCTGCCTTTGCCGCCGTCGGCCAAATCGTGACCGTGCCGGACGCCCACCCGCTCGTCCTCGTTTTATCAAACGGCTCTGCCCTTTGCCTTCCCGATGGCGGCCAGATCACCCTCAAGTCTTTCACCCAGGAACCCGTGGTGGACACCAGCACCGACCGCGACTACGAGCCCACGCCCAGCCAGTTGAAGCTCTCCCTCGCCCAAGGCTCGCTCGCCCTCGCCATGCGCACCCCCAAGCCCACCTCCACCCTTGATATCGCCACGACCTTCGCGCAACTCAGTTGCCTCTCGCGCTCCCTCGTCGTCATCGCCACGCCTGACCAGGTTTCCATCGCCGTGTTCGACGGCACAGTTGACCTCACCATCCCCTCCACCGGCTTTACTGAGACCCTCCAAGCCGGCCAGTTTGCCACGCTCGACCGCGCCTCGCTCACCCAGAAATACCCGCTCAAGCTCGATGCCATCAATCTCGTCCAGCAGCAGCAATACGGCGCCTGGCTCGACAT
>JBEKZN010000055.1:0-8017 GCA_049509815.1 Opitutales bacterium | reverse complement strand
TGGGCGCGGCGGCTGGCCCGGCTCCAACCCGCGCGACAAGGAATTCTTCGAGCAGGCCCGCAACCTCAAGCTCACCCACGCCAAACTCGCCGCCTTCGGCTCCACCCGCCGCGCCCACATCCCCGTCGTCGAAGACCCCCAAGTCGCCCTCCTGCTCGAAGCCGGCACGCCCGTCGTCACCATCTTCGGCAAATCCTGGCTCCTCCACGTCACCGAAGTCCTCCGCACGACCGCCGAGGAAAACCTCGCCATGATCGAGGACACCGTCCGCCACCTCGTCCAAAACGGCCGCGAAGTCATCTACGACGCCGAGCACTTCTTCGACGGCTGCAAGAACAACCCCGAGTACGCCCTCGCCACCCTCGCCGCCGCTGAACGCGGTGGCGCCTCGTGCCTCACCCTCTGCGACACCAACGGCGGCAGCCTCGTCCCCGAAGTGCGCGACCTCACCGCCCGCGTTGTGCGCCAGTTCCCGAAAACCCGCATCGGCCTCCACTGCCACAACGACGCCGGCCTCGGCGTCGCCGTTACCCTCTCCGGCGTCGAAGCCGGCGGCACCCTCGTCCAAGGCACCATGAACGGCTACGGCGAGCGCAACGGCAACGCCAACCTCACCACCATCCTGCCCAACCTCGCCCTTAAAATGGGCCGCCGCCTCGACTGCGCCGCCAACCTCCCCAATCTGCGTGAGCTCTCCCACTTCCTCGACGAGCTCGCCAACCTGCGCCCCGACATCAAGGCCCCCTATGTCGGCGCCTCCGCCTTTGCCCACAAAGGCGGCATCCATGCCGACGCCGCCAACAAAGTCGCCCGCTCCTACGAGCACATTGACCCTGCCGCCGTCGGCAACCACACCCGCGTCCTTGTCTCCGACATGTCCGGCCGCTCCTCCCTTATGATGAAGGCCCGCGAACTCGGCCTCGACCTCGACGCCAAGTCGCCCAAGCTCAAGGCCCTCCTCGACAAAATCAAGGAACTCGAACACCGCGGCTACCAATTTGAAGCCGCCGACGCCTCCCTGAAACTTCTCATCAAGGAGCAGATCGACGGCTGGAAACCGCCCTTCCAAGTCGTCAAATACACCGTCACCGACCAGCACCATTTCTCCGAGTCTCAGCGCAAAATGGTCGAGGCGGTCGTGCACGCCCACATCCATCTCCCGAATCAAACCAAGACGGTCAACGAATTGACTGCCGCCGAGGACGTCGGCCCTGTTGGCGCCCTTGACCGCGCCTTGCGCAAAGCCCTCTCGCCGCATTTCCCCGCCATCAAGGAAGTAAAACTCACCGACTTCAACGTCCGCATCGTGGACACCGGCCACGGCGCCCAGGCCATCATCCGCGTGCTCGTCGAATCCACCGACGGCACCGGCACCTGGGGCACCGTCGGCGCTTCCGACAATATCATCGCCGCCTCCTACGAAGCCCTCCGCGACGCCTTCGCCTTCAAGCTCCTGCGCGACCAGGAACGCACCCGCTAGCCGGCCTCGCGCGCCGTGTCCGGCGCATCATTTTCCGCCTGCCACTGCGTCAGGCGAAAATCCGCGCTGCACGCCCCGGCCCCGCGCGCCAGCACCGCCAGCGCGCATAGCATCACCAAAACCGGCATCCACAACGGAGGCACCTGCGGTATCGTCGCCACATTCATGCCCAGGCTGCCCGCCTTCGCCAGCGTCATCCATGTATAGAACGCCGGAACCATCGCCAGCACCGCCAGCAACGCCCCCACCCGCGCCCATACCCCTGCCAGCAGGATGATTCCCGCCACCATTTCCACCAACGGCACCACCACCACCATGCCGCCCGCCGGCTCCAGGCCCACCGCATGCAGCAGCGATTCGAACTCCACCGGCTGAATCAAATGCAGCCCGCCATAAAAGAGTAACGGCAACCCTCCCGCCACCCGGAGGAAGAGCAGCGGCTTGCTGTCGCAGGTCTGGCGCAAGCGGCGCCAAAATCGCGGACGCAGCATAGTTTTGTAAACCTTGTAAACCGACCCGTTCGCAACCTTTCGAATTTAAAAGAGCTCTGAGGGGAACCGCCGGCGCGTTGCCACGCCAACGGGCGGGGATAACAGTGCCACAACTTAACCGTCCCGCCGCAATACGCAATCTTGTTTCCACATCCCCCGCCTCCCCGCCCTCACTGCCAGTTAAACAGGGCAGACAGCGTCGCAAATGCCTTGCGTCGGGCTGCCTGGCAGGCCGCGCGGGCGTCCGGGTCCGTGGGAGCAGCGACCAGCCGCTGCGCGGATTCTATCATCGGAATCACGTCCCCGTACGCCGCGACCAGCTTGTCGAGTTCGTCCAGTTCCGCCGTGTCCAAGGCATAGGCATTGCGCACCCGCCGCAAATCGTCGCGCGCGCTCGTCGCCAGGGCCAGGTAGGAATCGGCCTGGTGCCGGGCGTCGGTGCTGCTCAACGACCCTGCGCTCAACGCATCGGCCAGGGTGCCCGCCGCAAAATAGCTCAGGATCAAACCTTCCTGCGCCTGCTGCCCGTAACCGCTCAACAGCACGCCCGCCGCCCCCGGCAACGCCATCGCACCCGGCGCCGGCTGCGGATTGAGCATCGCGCGGATCGCCATCGGGCTGGGCGCGGCCGTCGTCGGAGCCGCGGCCGGCGCGGTCGCGTTGGCCGCCGTTGGCGCGGGCTGACCGGACACCGCCTCCTCGGTCCCCAGCCAGGCTGTCACAAATAATAGAAATAAACTAATTGTATAATTATTCATTTAAAATTCCCCCTCGTCGCCGACTCGCGGCCCCGCCAGCCGGACTTTGTTCAGTCCTTCGGAAACAGCCGGAAGCGCGACTGCTCCCGGATCGAAAACAATGACACCGCCAGCGACTGGTCCGTCGCCCGCAGCCGGTGGCTCAGCGCCCGCGCCAGATTCAGCAGCAGCGTCGCAATCACCCGGGTGTCGCGGTGGTTCAACTTTTGCAGGTTCAGGTTGTCCAGCACCAGCACCGTCGTGCCGGCGTGCGCCACCACCGTCGCCGAACGCGGCTCCTGGTCAATCAATTCCATTTCTCCGAACGTGTCGCCCTCGCGCAGACACGCGATCTTTTCCAGGCATTCCCCCTGCCGCGAACTGACCTGCTTCAGGATGTCCACCGCGCCGCGATAAATCAGATACAAACACCCGCCCCGTTCGCCTTCCGTGATGATCCGGTCGCCTTCCTGATAATGCTCCACCCGAAACAACAGCGCCAACCCATCCAAATCCTCCGCCGTAAGTCCCAAAAATAATTGATGCCGGGTCAGGAACGCCGGATCAATCGCTGGAGGAACTGAAGCGGGATTTGCCATGAAAATTACAAACGCGCGAGTCACGAACACCATTTCGCAGTGCCCACGTTGTCATAAAATTCCCTCGCTGGCAAGCATGCGACCAACTGCGAAATTTCCAATTTATGGTGGGGCGATTTTAGCTTTCCTGTCTGACCCCCTCCTGTTGTCCAAAAGCCCGGCGGGATTTTCATTCACAAGTTGTTCACAGTCAAATGACGGGCGAAAACCCACCCCTATAATTGTGCTTAAATGCTTAAAAATCAATCTCTTAAGCCTCAATCGCCGCACCCAACAGACTCTACTTTATCACAAAACTTGAAGGCTTTTTCATAACTCCTGCGCTGAAGATAATGCACCAGTTCGTTAGGCATCTCTTTCTCATGCCGGGAAAGCAAATCACCCAGTGCCGTTAGCGCCTCCAATAGCCTCGCCTTCCCAGTTGGCCCCGTTGGTGGCCGAATCACCTCGACCAGATGTCGCTTGAGCGGCTCCAGCCATTCGGGCGTTGTGGCGTCCATGTGTTTCCCATTTTTCCTCTGACCTTCCTCAACTGTCAAGCGGATAAGGGCCGTACATTAAAACAGACTGGTCTGTCTATTCTCATGTCGCTCTTTTCCCCTTTCACCTTGCCTCTTTTTAGTCTAAACCTACCGTTACCCGATGCTCGATCAACTCCTTTTCGTGCCTTTACTTTCCTCCAATGAAAAATCTCACCTTTGCCAACCGCTGGAATGCCGACCTTATTGACCGATTCTACGAAAACTGGCTCCGCCAGCCCGAAAGCCTTGAGCCGGACTGGCGCGCCTTTTTCGAGGGCTTCGAACTCGGCCAGACTCGCGCCGATGCCCAGCCGGTCGCAACCGCCACGGCCACCGCCACAGCCACGCCAGCTGTCGGCGTCCCCGTAAGCGCGATTTTGCAGGCGCGCGCCATCGGTGCCATCTACGCCTACCGCAGCGTCGGCCACACCCAGGCCAATATCAACCCCCTGCAGCTTCAGCCCCCCCAGAATCCCCGCCTTTCCATCGAACGCCTCGGCTTCACCGAAGCCGACCTCGACCAGCCTTGTTTTAGCGGCAACTACCTTCAGGGCGAAACCCTCACCGTCCGCGAGTTGTTGCGCCGCCTTCACGAAACCTACTGCGGCACCGTCGGCATCGAATATCTCCACATCCAGGACACCAAGCGCCGCCGCTGGCTTCAGTCCCGCTTTGAGCCCAACTGCGCCAAGCCCGCCCTCACTCTCGAGGAAAAACTCCGCACCCTCCATAAGATCGCCGAGGCCGAGGTCTTTGAACGCTTCCTCCACGCCCGCTACGTCGGCCAGAAGCGCTTCTCGCTCGAAGGTGGCGAAACCCTCATCGCCGCGCTCGACGCCGTCGTCGAACGCTGCCCCCAATCCGGCGTCGAGGAACTCGTCATGGGCATGGCCCACCGCGGACGCCTGAACATCCTCGCCACTGTCGTCGGCAAGTCCTACGAGTTCATCTTCCGCGAGTTTTCGGAAAATTACATCCCCGACACCACCCACGGCGACGGCGACGTCAAATATCACCTCGGCTACGAAGCCGACCGCACCACCTCCAAAGGCCAGATCGTCCACATTGACCTCGCTGCCAACCCCAGCCACCTCGAAGCCGTCAACGGCGTGGTCGAAGGCAAGACCCGTGCCCGCCAGCGCCGCCGCGGCGACGTTCCCGCGCGCAAAAAAGTCGTGCCCGTCCTCATTCATGGTGACGCCGCCTTCATCGGCCAGGGCATCGTTGCCGAAGTGCTCAACCTCTCGCAACTCGACGGCTACCGCACCGGCGGCACCCTCCACTTTGTCATCAACAACCAAATCGGCTTCACCACCGAGCCCGAGGACGCCCGCTCCAGTCTCTACTGCACCGACATCGCCAAGATGATCGACGTGCCCATTTTCCACGTCAACGGCGACGACCCGCTCGCGATGGTCATGGTCACCCAGATCGCCCTCGATTACCGCCAGGCCTTCGGCGACGACGTCGTCATCGACCTCGTCTGCTACCGCCGTCACGGCCACAACGAAGGCGACGAGCCTAAGTTTACCCAGCCGACGATGTACCGCCAGATCGACGAGCACCCGCAAATTTCGCAGATCTATGCCGAGCGCCTCATCCGCGAAGGCGACTTGAAGGAGCAGGAAGCCGCGAAACTGCGCGAAACCCTGCAACAAAGCCTCGATCAGATCTTCTTGCGCGTGCGCAAGGAGGAGGAATCTCTCAAGGACTCCCGCCTGCGCAAGCTCCAGGGCTCGACCGCCATCTTCCAGCCGCCCTACTCCTTCGAACCGTGCCCCACTGCCGCGCCGCGCGACCAACTGGAAAAAATCGCCCGCGCCCTCACCGTCGTCCCCGAAAATTTCAGCGCCAACCCCAAAATCCGCGGTCAGTACGAGAAGAAATGGAATAACTTCCAGAAGGGCGAGGGCCTCGACTGGGCCTTCGCCGAGGCGCTCGCTTTTGGCACCCTCCTGCTCGAAGGCACCCCCGTGCGCCTCTCCGGCCAGGACTGCGAGCGCGGCACCTTCAGCCACCGCCACGCCGTGCTCTACGATGTCAACAACCGCACCCCCTACGTGCCGTTGATGCACGTCTCGCCCAACCAGGCCCGCATCTGCGTCCACAATTCCAGCCTCTCTGAAGCCGCCGTCCTCGGCTTCGATTACGGCTACTCGCTCGACTACCCCGAAATGCTCTGTCTCTGGGAGGCCCAGTTCGGCGATTTCGCCAACGGCGCCCAGGTCATCATTGACCAGTTCATCACCAGCTCCGAATCAAAATGGCAGCGCACCTGCGGCCTGGTCCTGCTCCTGCCCCACGGCTACGAAGGCCAGGGCCCCGAACACTCCTCCGCCCGCCTTGAGCGCTACCTCCAGGCCTGCGCCGAAAACAACATCCAAGTCTGCAACCTCACCACCCCCGCGCAGTATTTTCACGTCCTGCGCCGCCAGATGAAGCGCACCTACCGCAAGCCGCTCTTCATCATGGCGCCCAAAAGCCTCCTGCGCCACAAGGACTGCGTCTCCGCCGAAGCCGATTTCACCCACGGCCAGTTCCACGAGGTTCTCGACGACCCCGAAGCCTCCAAGCGCCCCCGCCGCCTCATCTTCTGTTCCGGCAAGGTTTATTATGACCTCGTCGCCTGCCGCGCGGAAAACAAAATCAAAAACACCGCCATCCTCCGCGTCGAGCAGTTCTACCCGCTCAACACCGCCCTCCTGCAAGGCTACCTCAAGCAATACGCCGGCTTCAAATCCCTCGTCTGGTGCCAGGAGGAGCCGCGCAACATGGGCGGTTGGTCCTTCATGGCCCCCATCCTCGAGCAACTCTGCGGCCACAAGCCCGTTTACGTCGGCCGCAAAGCCAGCGCCAGCCCCGCCGGCGGCTCCCTCAACCTCCACCGCCTCGAGCAGGACGCTCTCGTCGAGCACGCCTTCAACGCCTGAACCCAACCCCATTTCCCATGACCGACGTCAAAATCCCCGCGCTCGGCGAATCCATCGCCAGCGGCATTCTTTCCAAATGGCACGTCAAAGACGGCGCCACCGTCACCCGCGGCCAGCCGTTGTTCGAACTCGAAACCGACAAAATCACCTCCGAAGGCCAGGCCGAAGTCTCCGGTCGCGTCACCCTCAAGGTCGCCGAAGGCACCGAAGTCGTCATCGGCCAGGTCGTCGCCACCATTGACGAAACCGCCGCTGCCGCCGCGCCCGTTGCTGCTCCCACGCCCACTTCAGTTCCCGCTGTCGCACCCGCCAAAGTCGAAGCTCCTGCTCCCAAAACCGCACCCGCTCCCGCCACGCTTTCGCCCGCAGCCCGCCGCGTCGCCACCGAAACCCAAATCGACCCTGCCACTATCGCCGGCACCGGCAAGGGCGGCCGTGTCACCAAAGGCGATCTGCTCGCCGCTTCCGAGGCCACCGTCCCGCCACCTCCTCCGCCCGCGCTCGTCGCCGCACCAGCCCTCGAATCTATACCCAAGCCGACGGCCTCTCCGTCCGCCCAACTCGAAACTCGAAACTCGAAACTCGAAACTTCCGCCAATCGCGTCACGCGTTCCAAGCTCTCGCCCTTGCGCAAGCGCATCGCCGAACGCCTCGTTTCCGCCCAGCAGACGGCCGCCATCCTCACCACCTTCAACGAGGTGGATATGAGCGCCGTCATGGGCCTCCGCAAAAAACACCAGGAGAGCTTTACCGCCCGCCACGGCGTCAAGCTCGGCTTCATGTCCTTCTTTGTCAAAGCCGTCGTCCATGCCCTCCAGACCATCCCCGCCGTCAACGCCCAAATCGAGGGCGACGAACTGGTGCAGCATCATTTCTATGACATCGGCGTCGCTGTCGGCACCGAACGCGGCCTCATTGTCCCGGTTGTGCGGGGCTGCGACACCCTGACTTTCGCCGGCATTGAAAAAGCCATCCTCGACCACGCCAAAAAGGCCCGCGAGGGCAAAATCAAAATCGAGGACCTCCAGGGCGGCGTCTTCACCATCTCCAACGGCGGCGTTTACGGCTCCATGCTCTCCACACCCATCCTTAACCCGCCTCAAAGCGGCATCCTCGGCCTGCACAACATCAAGGAACGTGCGGTCGTCGTTGACGGCCAGATCGTCATCCGCCCCATCATGTACCTCGCCCTCAGCTACGATCATCGCGTCGTGGACGGCAAGGACGCCGTCACCTTCCTAAACCGCGTCAAGGACGCC
>JBEKZN010000054.1:0-8062 GCA_049509815.1 Opitutales bacterium | reverse complement strand
ACCAGTAATAAAATTCCGAGTACCGGACGATTCCACTTAGCGGTCCGTCAAACCAATCAAAGTAATTCAGCAACTCAATTTCCTTTTCGGGGTATCGAGGATAACGTCCAAGGTCATCTGGCGTCATCTGAGGCATGGAAATCTAATGGCGAACGACAATGAGATGAGTAACTATCGTTAGAATAAAGAATCGCAATTCTTATTCGTTCTCTAAAACCGCCTCCGCCTCCTTCGCCCCCGCCTCATACCGCTCGCACCACGCCCGCGCCCATGGCGCAAAATCTCCCGCCTCCAGCCGCGCCCGCGCCTGCGCCATTAGGTCGAGGTAGAAATGCAGGTTGTGGAGGCTCAGCAGCGTGCTCGCCAGCATCTCGTTGCACAGCACCAGGTGCCGCAAATACGCCCGCGTAAAATTCCGGCAGGTGTAATTGTCCTGGCCTTCGACCAGCGGACGGGCGTCGCGCGCGAACCGCGCGTTCTTCAGGTTGAACGGCCCGTCCGGCGTGAACGCGCATCCGTGCCGCGCCAGCCGCGTTGGCAACACGCAATCGAACATATCCACCCCGAGTGCGATCATCTGCAAGAGTTGCGGCGGCGTGCCCACGCCCATCACGTAACGCGGCCGGTTCTCCGGCAAAAACGGCGTGCTCGCCCGCACCGCCGCCATCATCTCCGCCTCCGGCTCGCCGACACTCACCCCGCCCACGGCGTAGCCCGGAAAATCCAGCGCCACCAGCCCCTCCGCGCACTCGCGGCGCAAATCCGCGTGCGCCGACCCCTGCACGATGCCGAACAAATGCCGCCCGCGCTCCGGCTGGCCCAGCGCGGCCCAAGTGTCACGACACGCCTTCGCCCAGAGCAGCGTGCGGTCCACCGCCGCGCGCACTTCCTCGCGTGCCACCGGCCAGGGCGGGCACTCGTCGAGCACCATCGCGATGTCCGTGCCCAGCGCCGCCTGAATCTCCATGCACTCCCGCGGTCCGAGAAACACCTCCGCCCCGTCGAGATGCGAGCGGAACGCCACGCCCGCGTCCGTGATTTTCCTCAGCTTCGTCAGGCTGAACACCTGAAAGCCGCCGCTGTCCGTCAAAATCGGCCCGTCCCACGCCATGAACGCGTGCAATCCACCCAGCTCGCGGATCAGTTCGGGCCCGGGCCGCAGGTTCAAATGGTAGGTGTTCCCCAAAATAATCTGCGCGCCCACTTCGCGCAGTTGCACCGGCGTCAGCGCCTTCACCGTCCCCTGCGTGCCCACCGGCATGAACGCCGGCGTCTCCACCATCCCGTGCGCGGTGCGCAGCCGCCCGCGCCGCGCGTTGCCGGACACCAACAGTTCAAAATGGCAGGCAGCGGACATGATCCAGATTTTGCGGAGCGGTGGAACGTGGCGCCGGCGGAACCCGGCAACTCACCCACCGATAACCGTAAACCACCAACTGTAAACCGCAATCCTAGGCAAACAGATCGCCGCCACCCGCGACGGGCTCTTCACTCAGGTTGATCGTCCGGTGCTCCGGCAACTGCGTGCGAAACCACGTGTGCTGCTTCTTCACCAGTTGCAGCGTGTGCCGGGCAATGCTCTCCTCCAGTTCCGCCAGCGGCGCGCTCCCGCTTGCCTCCAGCCACGCGAGCGTCTCCCGGTAGCCGATGGCCGAGCCGGCTGCGGGGTTCGCTCGCAACGCCGCGGTCAGCGCGCGCACTTCGTCCACCAGGCCGCCTTCTAGCATGTGTCGCGTCCGCGCTCGAATTCTCGCCTGCAAATCTTCCGCTGATCGCTCCAGCCGCACCAGACGCTTATCCCAACGATCAAACGGCGTGCCCCGTTGTGCGAACGCCGCCGCCAGCTCCGGCACGCTCCGCCCGCTGGCCAGGCAGCGCGCCAGCGCCCGGCCCACCCGCCGCGGATTGCGCAAATCCACCGCCCCCGTGCCCTCCGGGCTGGCCGCGCGCAAGCGCTCAACCAGCGCATCCAGCCCGCCGCTCTTTTCCAATTCGCGCACTTCCGCTTCGATTTCCGGCGATATGGCCACTTCGTCCGCCACCGGCGCAAAAAAGCTTTTCAAATAAAAACCGCTGCCGCCGACCACCAGCGCCGCGTGCCCGCGCGCATGAATCCCCTCCACCGCCTTGACCGCGTAATCGCGGTACGCCGCCACCGAATACGGCACCGCCGGATCGCACAAATCCAGCCCGTGGTGGCGCACCTGTGCCCGCTCCGCCGCGCCCGGCTTGGCCGTGCCGATGTCCATCCCTCGGTAAACCTGCAGCGCGTCGCACGACAAAATCTCCGCTCCGTGCGCCCGCGCCCATTCCAGCGCCAGGGCCGATTTGCCCGCCGCCGTCGGACCAGTCAGGAGATAAAGTGTCGCGCACATGGATATTTGCCGGCCGCCCGGTTGGATCGCGCGGCCGCCGTTGCCGAAAAGTAACATTGCCGGCATTGCGCGCCACCCGGCAAGCGTGTTTGAAAGGAGCCCGGCGCAGTCGTTCGGAAAAATCGCCGCCCGCGCGCCACTCGTAGGTGCACCTCGCCCTCGTCACCGAAACCTTCCCGCCCGAAATTAACGGTGTGGCCATGACGCTGCACCGGCTCGTCACCGGTCTCGCCGCCCGCGGCCACGCCGTCGAAGTCATCCGCCCGCGCCAATCCCGCGCCGACGCCCCCGCCGGCGATGGCTTTTCCGAACTGCTCGTGCCGGGCCTGCCGTTGCCCGGCTACCCGGAATTGAAAATCGGCCTGCCGGCTTATTTTACCCTCCACCGCCGCTGGAGCGCGGCGCCGCCCGACCTCGTGCACGTCGCCACCGAGGGACCGCTTGGCCTGACCGCCGTGCGCGCCGCCCGCGCGCTGAACCTGCCCGTCACCTCCAGTTTCCACACCAATTTCCACGCCTACAGCAAACACTACGGCGTCGGCTTCGTGCGCCGCGCCGGCTTCGCCTACCTGCGCTACTTCCACAACCTCACGCGCTGCACCTTTGCGCCCTCGCCCGATGTCGTGGCCACCCTTGCCGCCGCCGGCCTGCGCAACCTCCGCCTGCTGGGACGCGGCGTGGACACCGTCCTCTTCGACCCGAGCAAGCGCGACGACGCCCTGCGCTCCACCTGGGGCGCGGGACCGGATACCCCCGTCGCGCTCTACGTCGGCCGCCTCGCCCCGGAGAAAAACCTCGCGCTCGTCATCGAAACTTGGGCCATCCTGCGGGCCGCGCAGCCGGACTGGCGCCTCGTGCTCGTGGGCGACGGCCCCAGCCGCCGCGACCTCGCCGCCCGGTATCCGGAAATCCACTACGCCGGCGTCCGGCGCGGCGAAGACCTCGCGCGCCACTATGCCTCCGGCGACCTTTTCCTCTTCGCCAGCGTCACCGAAACCTTTGGCAACGTCGTCACCGAGGCGCTCGCCAGCGGCCTCGTCGTGGTCGCGTACGACTACGCCGCCGCCCGTGCCCATGTGCGCGATGGTGAAAACGGCTTCCTCGCCGCCTATGACGACCCCGCCGCCATCCGCGCCGCCGCTCTCCGCGCTACCGAGTCCCGCACCGATTGGCCGACCCTGCGCCACGCCGCCCGTGTCACCGCCCTCGAATTGTCCTGGGACCGCATCGTTGACGGCTTCACCGGCACCGTCGCCGAGTTTTTGCCCACGCCCATGTTACGGCAAGGTAAATTCTGCGAGCGGCAGACACTTCCACTTTGATTTGTTCCACTTTCGCACTATATTGACCACGCCGCGGGCGGCTTCGCCCCCTCACCCATCCAGCAATGAAAAAACCGGTCCTGCGCTACCGCACCATCATCCTGTCCGACATTCACCTCGGTACCACCGATTGCAAAGTCGAGGAGGTCACGCACTTTCTCAAACACGCCCGCGCCGCCAAGCTCATCCTCAACGGCGACATCATCGACGCCTGGGCCCTCCAGCGCGGTTACCGCTGGACGCGCGAACACACCAAATGCGTCCGCCGCCTCCTCAAAATTGCCCAGCAGCGTGACGCCCAGGTCATCTACCTGCGCGGCAATCACGACGATTTCCTGCGCCACTACCTGCCCCTCGACCTCGACAACCTCCACTTCGTTGAAGACTACGTCCATGAATCCGTGCGCGGCCGCTACCTCGTCATGCACGGCGACGCCTTCGACGCCGTCACCACCCACATGCGCTTCCTCGCCGTGCTGGGCGACATCGGCTACCGCACCCTCCTGCGCATCAATCGCCTCTACAACCGCTGGCGCGCCTGGCGCGGCAAGGAATACTATTCCATTTCCAAGGCCATCAAGTCCCGTGTGAAGCAGGCCGTCAGCCACGTTGGCCGTTTCGAGGATCACCTGCGCAACTTCGCCCACAAACGCGGCTGCCAGGGCGTCATCTGCGGCCACATTCACACCCCCGAGGATAAAATGCTCGGCGACGTCCACTACCTCAATTCCGGCGACTGGGTGGAATCGCTCACCGCGCTCGTCGAACATGAGGATGGCCGCTTTGAAGTCCTCCAGTACCGTGACTTCTGCGCCCGCCTCGCCGCCGCCGCCTTGCGTCCCGAGGAGTTGGAAACAACTGCCTTTCCGCGCCCGCGCGCCCTCGAACGCGTGACCTGGCTCACCGAGGAGGAAATGGCCGCGCAAGCGTAGAAACTTGCCGCCCGCGCGCCGTTGGATTAGCACCATGGCATCCCCGCGTGGTGCCATGCCCCGACCGTCCGCCATTTCGTATCGCCTGGAATTTCGCCTCTGCCGGCGCTCTTTCCGTCGTCCGCATGTCACCGCGCACGGAACTTGGAGCATGCGCGAAAGTTTGATTGTGCGCCTGACCGGCCCGGATGGCTGCATCGGCTACGGCGAAGCCGCCCCCGTGCCCGGATTCACCTCGGAAACGATCGCCCAGGACCTCGCTTGGTTGCTCCGCCAGAATTCCTCCGTCACGCTCGCCGCACTCAACCGCGTCCCCGCCCGCCTCACCGCCCTGCGCTGGTCGCTGGCTTGCGCCCGCGCCATGGGCGAGGACGCCTTCACGCCCCCTGCTCGCGCCCGGGCTTTGCCCGTCGCCGCCCTGCTGCCCGCTGGCCGCTCCGCCGTTGTGGCGCTGACCCGATTTGCCTCCGAGGGTTACCGCACCTTCAAATGGAAAATCGCCACTGGAACTTTAATCGAGGAATTTCGCCTGCTCGAAAAACTGCTTTCGCTTCTGCCGCGCAAAGCCCGATTGCGCCTCGACGCCAACGGCGGGCTCAACGCCAAGTCCTTCGCTGCTTGGCTCGCACACTTGCGCTCCCTCGGACGCGCTGTGCAGGCCATCGAGTTTTTTGAGCAACCGCTCCCGCTCGCCCGCTCGCCGCGCCAGGCGCTCGCGCAACGCCGGCTTTTTGCCGCCTCGCCGGTGCCGATCGCCTTGGACGAAAGCATCACCGGCCTCACCGCACTTCGCCGCGCCCACGCCGCCCGCTGGCCCGGTCCGCTCGTGGTCAAACCGTCCCTCTTGGGCGACCTCGCAGGCTTTCTCGCCTGGCGCTCCCGCGTCAAACCCGACCTCGTTTACTCTTCCGCCTTTGAAACCAGCGTCGGCCTCCACGCCGCCTTCTGGCTCGCCTCCACCGACTCGCACGCGGGCCGTCGCGCACTCGGCTTCGGCACCCTCGATGCGTTTCCCAACGACGGCTTGCAACTCCCCACCCACGCTCCCGGCCCCCGACTGACTCCGACCGCCCTCACTGCCGACGATTTCGCCCAACTATGGAACCGACTCCCGCCATCGGTCTAGCCGCGCTCAAAACGCGTCTCGCGCAAGCGGATTCTTGGCTCGACGGCCCGGCTGCCGCCGGCTTCGCCGCGCACCTCGCCGCGGCCCGGCTCCGCCTGCGCGACGCGGAAACTTCCGCCGCGCTGGCCGTCGGACCGGTGGTCGTGGCCGAGGAGCAGCCCGCGGCCTATCTGGCCGCCGCGCTTGCGGCGACCGAACACGGCCTGCCGCTGGCGCTTGCCCGCCCGCACTGGGCCGCCGCCGAACGCGCCCAGGCCGCCGCCCAGCTTCGCCCCGGCCTTTGGTTTGGCCCCGACTCCGCCGTGTGGCCCGCCGTGTATCCACAAAATAACTACAACGCCGCGGCCTGGCCCGGCGCCATCCTGATTCCCACCGGCGGCACCGGCGGGCGCGTCCGCTGGGCCATTCACGACTGGGGCACGCTTGCCGCCGCCGCCCGCGCCCTGGAGGCTTTTTTCGGCGACGGCCCGTTCACTCACGTCAGCACCCTGCCGCCCTGGCACGTCAGCGGACTCCTGCCCGCCGTGCGCGCCCTCGAAACCGGCGGCCGCTTGTGGCTCGGCTCCTGGAAAGCCCTCGAAGCCGGCACACCGCCGTCAACCGCGCCAGAGCGCGCCGTCATCTCGCTCGTGCCCACGCAACTGCTGCGCCTGCTCGGGCAACCCCCGGTGGTCGAATGGCTGCGCGCTGCGCGGGCCATTCTCCTCGGTGGTGCTGCGCCGCCGCCTGGGTTGCTCAAGCAAGCGCGCGAGCTGGGTCTGCCCATCGCCCTCGCCTACGGCCTCACTGAAACCGCCGCCGTCGTCGCCGCCCAACTTCCCGCCGATTTCCTCGCCGGCCAGCCGTCTGTTGCCACGCCTCTGCCCCATGCCCAACTCTGGGTCGCCGACGATGTCCGCGATCCGTGCCTGCCCGACACCCCTGGCCGCGTCTGGATTGAAGCGGATTCGCTCTTCCGCGGCTATTTCCCAACCCGCCGCGAACTGGGCCCTTTCGCCGCCGACGACGATGGCCAACTGGACCGCCAGGGCCGCCTGCGCATCTTGGGCCGGCGCGACCGCCTTATCATCACCGGCGGCGAAAAAGTGGACCCGCGCCTCGTCGAGGAAGCCGTGCGCGCCACCGGCCTCGTCGAGGATGTCCTCGTGGCCGGCGCGCCGGACCCTGAGTGGGGCGAGCGCGTCGTGGCCATTTATACCGGCGCGCCCCGCGCGGTCGCGGATCTGCGCGCCGCCCTGGCCGGCCGCGTTGCGCCGCCTTTTCTGCCGAAAACCTGGATTCACGCGGAGCAACTTCCGCTCGACGAACGCGGCAAGCCCGACCGCGCCGCCCTCGCCGTCCTGCTCCAGCCCGTCGCCTGACTACACCTTGCCCGTCTTGCGCCAGCGGTAAAGCGTCGTCGGGTGCACCCCCACCTGCGCCGCCACCCAGGTTAAGTCCTCGGCGTTCTCCTCCAGCAGCCGGCGGGCCAGCGCCACCTTGCCCCGGCGGCTCGGTGGCAGTCCGCTTGCTGTGTATCCAGGAAATGAATACGCGGGCGGAACCCCTCCCGCCGGCGCGCCCGCCACCAGCCCGCCCGGATACACCGACGACGCCGCCCCCGCCGCCGTCCGCGCCTCGCGCGACGGCGGCACCTCCCACCACGCCGCCCGCATCACCGGACCGTCGTAATGGAACGCCAGCCGCTCGATCGCCTGCTTGAGCTCGCGCACATTGCCCGGCCAGTCGTGCAGTTGAAACTTGTACACCAGCTCAGGCTCGAAACTTTCAAAATTCTTGCCGACCCGCTCCGCCGCATTCATCAGGAACACCCGCGCCAGGTCCGGAATGTCTTCGGGACGGTGCCGCAGCGGCGGCGCGTTCAAGATGATCTCCGACAGCCGGTAGAACAAATCCAGCCGGAAGCGCCCGGCCTCCGCGTCCTGCCGCAGATTCCGGTTCGTCGCGGACACCACCCGCGCGTCGGCTCGGTACTCCTTCGTGCTGCCCACCCGGCGCGCCATGCGCGTCTCCAAAAAACGCAGCAGCTTCGGCTGCAGCGCCAGCGGCAACTCGCCGATCTCGTCGAGAAACAGCAGCCCGCCCGCCGCCTCCTCCACCAGCCCGCGCTTCGTCCGGTCGGCCCCCGTGAACGCGCCCTTTTCCGCGCCAAACAATTCGCTCTCGAGCAAATCGTCCGGCAGCGCCGCGCAATTGATCGGCACGAACGGCCCCTGCCCGGCCGCCGCGTGTAACGCCTCGGCCACCCGCTCCTTGCCCGTGCCCGACTCGCCCAGGATGAGCACCGTCGCGTTCGTCGGCCCCAGG
>JBEKZN010000053.1:0-8911 GCA_049509815.1 Opitutales bacterium | reverse complement strand
ACTTGAGCAGGACGGTGCGCGTGCTGGGGCGGCCGTTGGCGCCGACCGTGCTCAGGGACATGGCGTTGGGTTCAAGCAGTCCGGCGGCATGGGCTTGCTCGAACCATTTTTGAAACTGGACAAGCGGGTCGGCGGCAAGGTCCGGGCGGTCGAGGCCGTGCCGGGTATATTCGCGGCGGAAATGGGCGAGGTCCATGGGGGAAAAGCTGGCGAGAGGAAATTCTAATTGAAGGACGCTTCGACTGGCAAAATTTTTCACCTTAAATGTTCGTAGCCGTGGGCGCCGGGAGGAAGGAGGAGGGTGCCGGAGCCATCGCGGAGTTGTCCTCCAGGTGGCAATGCCTCGGATGGCAAAGCGGGTACAATGACGCCGATGCAGGTGAGCGGGGTGGAAAATTGCTCGCGCCAGCGGGCGGCGAAGGCGTCCGCGCCAACGGCGGGATCCAGCGCGAAGAGCAACTCGTAGTCTTCACCGTCGGTGAGGGCGTGCAGGAGAGCGGAATGGCCATCGCGCGCGGCGAGTTCACGGGCGGCGTTGGAGATGGGAAGCGCGGCGACGTCAAGCCGGGCGTCGGCGCCGGCTGGTAGAATGGTCGGCAGGTCTTTGGCGAGGCCGTCGGTGACGTCGATCACGCCGCGAATGCCGGGCTGGGTCGCGAGCCATTGGCCCTCGGCCAGGCGCGGAGTAAATTCAAGGTGCTTGCCAAAGATGCTGCCGCCCAATTCGCCAGTGACGAACAGGAAGTCGCCAAGCTGCGCGTTCGTACGGAGCAGGAGAGTTTTCCCAGGCAGACCCAGGAGGGTCAGATGCGCGGCGAAAAAACCATCGGGCGCCTGGGCGATGTCGCCGCCGACCACGCGCACGCGGTATTGGCGGGCGGATTGGGCGAGGCCCGTATAAAATTGCTCGAGCCACGCGGTGGATACATTACGCGCGAGCAACAGGTTGATCAGCGCGGAGGCGGGCTGGCCGCCCATTGCGGCGATGTCGCTGACGTTGCGCTTGAGGAGTTTTGCGCCCACGGCGGTGGGCGCGGCGGTGTCGTCAAAATGGCGGCCATAGACGACGCCGTCGGTGGTGGCGAGGACTTGGATGGCGCCCGCGGTTTCAAGGACGGCGCAATCATCGCCCATGCCCCACGGCGAAGGCGGGGCGGCTGCGCCCAGCCAGCCGCGAATGGCGCGCAGCAAAGCGCTTTCACCGAGGGCGGCGACCGATTCCGCGGGGCTGGGAGTGAAAGGGTGCATGGGGCAGGCTACCAGTTGAATGCGCGCACCAGCAACATCAAGGCGATGTTGGTGGCGTTGAAGGCGGCGTGGAAGGCGATGGGAGCGATGATGCGGCCGGTGCGTTCGTAGGTGCGGACGAGCAGCGCGCCGATGAGCACGAGCGGCAGGAACTCGAGCAGGTTGAAGTGGGCGAGGCCGAAGAGCAAACTGGAGACGGCCAGGGCGAGGCGCGGGCGACCGAGACTTTTAATAAAACGGTACAGCCCGCCGCGAAAGAGCAATTCCTCGTTGATGGGGGCAAGGGCGACGGCCAGCAGCGCAAATGCCGCCAGCAGCCAGGGATTGCCGCCGTTGACAAAGAGCAGCACGGCTTCCTGCGGCGACAAGTCCAGCGAAGGCTGCATTTCATGCAGGTAATAGAGAACGATGCCCCAGACGAACTTGACGATGAGGATGAGCGGCAACGCGACGAGAAAATCCAGGAGGCCGCGGATTACGGCGTGGCGGCGGCTGATCCACGCGGCGTCGAGCGGGCGCGGCGAGAGAAATGGCACGCAGAGGAGCAGAAACACCTGGATGGCGAGACTGGCGATCTGGCTGGCCGCGCCCAAGATCACGGCAGCGGCCAGCGAGTCAGCGGGAAAATGGCGTGCCAGCGGCGACGCAGCGGCCTGGGAGATGACCAGCACGCACCACAACAGCCAGAGCCAGAGCGCGAAATCGAGCGGGCGGGCGGACCACGCGGGCAGGCCCGCGGGCGCAGGCGGGCTGGACGGCTCGGCAGTCACGGCGCGCGGTGTTTAGGCGCGAGGGGTTTCGGGGCCGGAGGGGCCGAAGGCCGCGCCGGGCGTTTTGGGCGAACGGATTTTTTCGCCGTCAAACACTTCAAAGCCCCCGACGAAGGTGTGTTTGACGCGGCCGCGCAGCGTCTGGCCGAGCCAGGGGGAATTGCGCGAGCGGCTAAACAAGCTTTCGGGCCGGAGCGTCCAACGCTCGTCGGGGTCGAAGAGGCAGAGGTCGGCGTCAGCGCCCTCGGCGAGGGTGCCCTTGGGCAGGCCGAGAATTTCGGCGGGCTTGTGGGTGAGCCGCGCGAGAACGAAGGACAAATCGCAGCGGCCGCTGTGGTAAAGGGATTCCAGAGAGACGGCGAGGCAGGTTTCCAGGCCGATGATGCCGAAGGGGGCGTAGTCGAACTCGACGTCCTTTTCGTAGGCGGAGTGCGGGGCGTGATCGGTGGCGATGATGTCGAGGGTGCCGTCGAGCAGGCCTTCGATGAGCGCCAGGCGGTCTTCCTCGGCGCGCAGGGGCGGGTTCATTTTGCAGTTGGTGTCATAACCGCGGACGCAGGCGTCGGTCAGCGCGAGGTGGTGCGGGGTGACTTCGGCGGTGATGCGGATGTTGCGCTGTTTGGCGCGGCGGATGACATCCACCGAATAGGCGGAGGAAATGTGCTGGAGGTGGATGTGGCCGCCAGAGTGGGCGGAGAGGATGACGTTGCGGGCGACGATGATGTCCTCGGCAGCGCTGGGCCAGCCGCGCAGGCCGAGGCGCAGGGACCACTCGCCCTCGTGTATGACGGCGCCTTCGGTGAGGCGATCGTCCTGGCAGTGGTCCATGACGACGAGGTCGAACATGTTGGCGTACTCGACGGCGCGGCGCATGACTTCGTTGTTCTGGACGCAGGCGCCGTCGTCGGTAATGGCCACGACGCCCGCGCGCTTGAGCGAGCCGATGGGTGCGAGCTTTTCGCCGGCGCGGTTGAGGGTAATGCAACCGGTGGGAAGGATGTTGACGACGGCCTTGCGGGCGATGACGTCGTTGATGAGCTGGATGGTGCCGGCGTTGTCGCAGGGCGGGGCCGTGTTGGGCATGCACACCATGGTGGTGATGCCGCCGGCGGCGGCGGCCCAGGAGCCGGACTCAATGGTTTCCTTGTGGGTCTGGCCGGGTTCGCGCAAATGGACGTGGATGTCCACAAGGCCCGGGGCGACGACGAGGCCCCGGGCGTCCACCACGCGGGCGTTTTTGCGGTCAGCCGCGGAAAAGGCGGGGACGATCTTGCCGTCAGCGACGCAGATGTCGGCCACTTCGTCGCGGCCGACGGCGGGGTCGAGCACGCGCCCGCTTTGGATGAGGAGAAGGTCAGTCACAACGAAAGATGGAAAATGGAAAATGGAAGACGGGGAAAAGATTGGCCACGAGGGGTGAAAAGTTGAAGCGTTAAAGGGTTAGAGCGGTGAAGGGGTGGCGACGGAGGCACAGAGGTAGAGGACGGCCATGCGGACGGCGATGCCGTTGGTGACTTGCTCGAGGATGACGCTGCGCTTGGAGTCGGCGAGTTCGCTGTCGATCTCGACGCCGCGGTTGATGGGGCCCGGGTGCATGATGATGGCGTCGGGCTTGAGCCAGGAGGCGCGCAGGCGGTTGAGGCCGAACATGCTGGTGTACTCGCCGAGGGAGGGGAAATGGGTCGAGGTCTGGCGCTCGTGCTGGATGCGCAGGAGCATGACGGCGTCGGCATCGGCGAGGGCTTCACGCAGGTCATGCGAGACCTTCACTCCGAAACGTGTGCACAGGTCGGGCACGAGCGTGGCGGGGCCGGCGAGGGTGACTTCGGCGCCGAGTTTTTGCAGGCACCAGATGTTCGAGCGGGCCACGCGGCTGAAGAGAATGTCGCCAAGAATGGTGACCTTGAGGCCCTTGAGGTCGCGTCCAAATTTTTCGCGCAGGGTGAAGGCGTCGAGCAGAGCCTGGGTGGGGTGCTCGTGCGCGCCGTCGCCGGCGTTGATGACGGGAATGCTGACGATCTTGCTGAGGTAAATGGCGGAGCCGGCGGCGCTGTGGCGCAGGACGAGCATGTCGGCGTTGAGGGCCTGGATGTTTTGGGCGGTGTCGCGGAGGGTCTCGCCCTTGACGAGGCTGGAGGAGTTGCCGGAGATGGAGATGACATCGGCGCTCAGGCGGGAGGCGGCGATCTCGAAGGCGACGCGCGTGCGTGTGCTGGGTTCGAGGAAAAGGTTGACGATGGTGCGCCCGCGCAGAGAGGGGAGTTTTTTGACAGTGCGGCCGAGGGTGGCCTTGAATTGCTCGGCGGTGCTGAAGACGCACTCGATCTCGTCGCGCGAAAGGTCTTCGATGCCGAGGAGGTCCTTGCGGGTCCAGTGCGCGGACGGGGTGAGGGCGGCGGCGTTCATGGGCGGCGGAATCTTTTCAAACCCTTCCGCTAATGCAAAACAAAACCCGATTTGGGCTTTGCCAGGCATTGATGAGCGTATTCACCCAGAGATTGCTTAAGTGGTCTGGAACTGCAGCTCGTGCAAGTTCATCTTAGGGGCGCGTTGCGACAGGTTCAGGATCTCCACGCCGACCACCTGATTTTCGCCGTTGAAATCCAGCACGACGCCTGGCGACACCTCTTCGGATTCGACAATGGAGGAGTCATCCAGGCGCAAATAGAGCGCATCGGCTTTTTGGTCAATTTTCAGCCTCATACCTTGCCTTTCATCGTGCGGTCGAAATATACACTGACAACGCGTACAGGGAAAGCTGATTTATTAACGACCACCCGAAGCACCCGGTGGCCAAATTCGGGGATGGCGATGAAGCGGCTTTCAAGGGTTGTGTCGGTGGCACTTGGTGCCACCAAGGCTGGCTGTGCTAATGCGCGCTCCAGCCAAGCCAAAGGGATATTGCGTTCTTCCAGCACATCACGCGCATGTTGGGTCAATTCGTAGTCCATGCACGATTATGGGGTCTTGCTATGCCGTTAGGGTAATCATTGAAGGGACAATCGTCGCAAGACCAAAGCACAAAAAATAAGGGGCGCGACCAGTTTGGTCGCGCCCCTTATTTCGTTTTCTAGTCGTTCTTCACTTTGATATCTTCCTCACGAATCCGGTGAAAAAGGCGAAGGGTCCAATCTCAATGGTGATCCTAACCTCTTGCTGAGTTTCAATGGACGTTGTCTTCGGTGGTTCAAGCGAAACTGCTGGAACACCGGCAACTGACTCAGGCTTTCTCGGCTCTAGTGGCGGCGGATCATTAGGCGGTTTAGTACATGGTGATTGGCTTGGCGTTGTTGTTGGTCCTGGCTGTAAGTTAGGTTTCGGCCCTTTGTTGCGTTCTATTTGCGGCGAGGTTTGTCTCGGCGCAATCACCACCCCGCTCGCGGGACCGGGCATCGGGGCCGTTCGCGCCGCCATCGGCGGCGGCAGGCTGGGTGCGCGATTCATCATCGGCGGAGGCGGATTCATCGGCGGCAACCGTGGCGGCGACATCATGGGTACTTGACGTGGTGGCAAATTGGGCGACCGATTCAGCGGTGGCGGGGCCATCGGTGGCCTCGGCGGAGCCATTCCGCCACCTGCGACATTGCCCGGCTGCGCCGCCCTTGCTGCCGCCTTGGCAGCCACTTCGGCGGCTTCACGTTCGCGCCGTTCCTGGTCCAAATCATCCGAAGCCTTCATCAATACCGTCGGCGGCGCCGTCGGGCGCGCCGGAACCGGAGCCTCGGGCATGGGCGTCCGGAACTCAGCCATGCCTCTACTCTCAGTATCTATTCTTTTCTTAACACTCTCCTCCGGATTGCTTTGCGGCAGTTTAGACTGCGGACTTGCCGGAGCTATAGCTGTTTTTCCCGGGTACTTTTTACTGCGGTTACGATAGAAGCCTTGGTTGAAGTCATGATACTTGCCGGAAGCGCGCTTACGTGTATTGCGTTGCCACTCGCGTCGCCGCTTTTCATTTTGCCTTTGTGTCTCATTTTTTGACCAATTCGCTTTCCTCATTTATTCGTTTTGAATCTGACGGTTATACTGCCAAAAGCTCTAGATTTTCTTAAGCAAACGGGTGATATCCCCACCGCCCTAGCCTCACACGGTGGGTGCGAAGCAAAAATCTTCGAGCAAAACCTGCCACGATCTCCTTCCATGGACTTATAAAGAGCCCATTCGCACGCAGTTAGCTAAGAGTGTTTGATCTGCTTTGTCAAGGCTATTTTCGGTTCAGAGCAAAAGAGTGAGTGTCGTAGGAGGGGGTCAGGCCGAAGGTGCAAGCACCCGCACGCAATCGCGAATGGGGTATTCGAAGTCGAGCTGAACTTCGACGCGGTGCTCGGGCGAGGTTTCGAGGGGGAAGCCGGTGTAATCGGGAAGGATGGGGAGGGTGCGGCCGCCGCGGTCGCAAAGGACGGCGAGCTCGACGCGGGCTGGGCGCCCTTGGTCGAGTAGCTCGTTGAGCGCGGCGCGGGCGGTGCGTCCGGTGTGGAAGACGTCGTCGGCGAGGATCACGGTGGCGTCGTCCACGCTAAAAGGCAGGTCGGTCGCGGCGGTGTTCAGAGGGATGGGCTTGAGGCCGATGTCGTCACGGTGGAAGGCGATGTTGACGGTGCCCAGCGGGAGGTCGCGGCAGAGGCGCAGGGCGAGCAGTTGCACAAGTTTGCGGGCGAAAACGACGCCTCCATTGGCGATGCCCGCCACGGCCAGGGCGGGCGTCTCGCGATGCCGGGCGACGACCCGTTCGACGAGTTCCTCCAATGCCTGGGCGATGCGCTGGTGCTCAATCTTGGCGACTTCGTGCATACCCGGAAGGTAATTCTGCCAAAGGTTCTCGTCCGCACGCACTGGTTAACTAGGCCTTGATTTTTCGAAAGATGGCGATGGCGAAGAGCCAGGCGAATGCTCCCAGGAGGCCGACGAGTTCATTGGTAAGCTGGACGGTCTGCGTGATCAGGATGTCCTTGCTTTCAGTGGGGTAGAAGAACTGCGGGTAGGGGACATGGCCGGTGTGGTGAGCGCGCCAGCCGAGGCCCCAGGCGGCAGCGGCGGTGAGGCGGAGCACGACGACACCACGGAGTAGGCTGGCCCGCGGGCTGGTGACGGGGCCGGGGCCATAGTGGCCGACCCAATACAGCAGAATGCCCCAGAGCAGGCCCGCGCCGCCCGCGACGACCGCCGCGAAACAGAGGGCCTGCGCCCACGGTTGTTGGACGGGGAAGTAGTGCGGCTGGAAGAGCGAGAAGTGGCCCGGCGCGATGGCGACAATGGCCTGGTCGTTGACCAGGCCGTAAAAAATCACGAGCGCGAAAGTACCGAGGGCGATGGGGAGAAAATCGCGATGCCGGGAAGACATGGGGCAGGAGCAAAAGAATAAATTCGGAAGTCAAAATAAGATCGCCGCGCGATGGCGTCAACGGCCCAAAAACCGCGGCGCTCAGGGTTGGTTCAGCCATTCCGCGAATTGCCGGTCGGTGCGCAGGATGCTGCTGGAGCGGAATTCCGGCGGCAGGAGCTTTTGGGTTTCCGGCTCGGCGAAGCGGCGGCAGTGCAGCAGGACGCGGGCGCGCTGGCCGGGCGCGCGCACCAGGCGGCCCAGGGCCTGGCTGATTTTCAGCAGTCCGGGGGCGAGGTAAACGCGGCGGAATGCCTCGTCCGCGCCGAGGGTGTCGGCCAGCCGCGCGCGGCGGGCTTCGTTCACCGCGCCCGGCTCGGGCAGGGCGGGGCCGACGACCAGGGCGCGCTCGACTTCGCCACCGAGGCGGTCAATGCCTTCGGCGAAGCTTCCGCCGAGCACGAAGAAAATCGCGTGGGCGGTGAGCAGCGATTCCTCGAGGAAGGCGGTCTGCGCGGCGAGGTCGGCGCCGCGCGGCTGGACGGCGACACGCAGGCCGGCGTCGAGCGCGGTGAGGTAGGCGCGCACGGCTTCGGCGTAATCATACGAAGGGAAAAACACCGCGACGGGGCGCGGCTGGCCGGCGGCAAGCAGGCGGACGGTTTCGGCCGTGGTGGCATAATACCGCGGGCGGGAACGCAGGGGGGCGGCGGCGGAAATCCAGTGCGTCTGCGCGGCTTCGAGGCCACAGGCGGCGAGGTAGTTTTCGCGCGGACCGAAGGTGGCGGACGTTAGGACGGATTGGCCGAACTCGCGCAAGGCGGCGGCGATGGCCGGCGCGGCGTCGAGGCAGCTCAGGCGCAAGGTTCCGGCGGCCGGAACCCACGGCAGCAGTTCGAGCGAACCGTCGCGCAAGGTCGCGAGCGTATCGACGGCGCCCCAGAGGAAATCGAGCGTGCCGTCGGCCAGCGATTCGGGGGTGGGCGCGGCGCGCAATTCGGTGGCGAGGGTTTCAAGAAGATCGGCGAGCGAGTAGGTGGCCGTGAGGTCTAGCCGATCTGCAGGACGCAGCGGGGCAAGGAAGTCGGCGAGGTGCTCGGCCGCGTGAATGAGTCCGGGACGCGCTTGCGCGTGACGCAACTCTTCGCCGGCATAGGCGGCGTTTTCGGCGGCGAAGGCATGCGAGCGGGCTTCGGCGGCGCGGGCCGGGAGATTGTGGGCCTCGTCGAGCACGAGCAAGGTGAGAGCGGGATTAAAATCGGGCTGGTTGAAAAGGACGCCGCGATGCGCGGGCGAGAAAACGTAATTGTAGTCGCAGACCCAGACTTCGGCGTAGGGCAGCGACGCGCGGGTGATTTCGTACGGGCAGACGCCGGTCTCGGCGCCGAGGCGGCGGACTTTTTCCAGCGGGAGCGCGCCGTCCTCGAAGAGCGCGGGCGGGTCGAGGGCGGCGGCGTGCCAGCGCGCTTCGAGATCCTCGCGGCAGTGGCCGCGTTCGTCGCAGGCGTGAGCGGGCGAGACGATGGCGTGCTCACGGCGGCTGCGCAGTTGGAGGTAGCGCAGCTCGGGGTCT
>JBEKZN010000052.1:0-8135 GCA_049509815.1 Opitutales bacterium | reverse complement strand
AGACCCGAACGAATTCAATCACGACGAGTGGATGAAAACAGAAGGCCTCGCGCCCAACCGCGCCAATGGCAGGCAAATCGCCCTCATCATCGCTGCGCTCCTCCTGCTTGCCGCCCTCGCCGCTTTTCTCACCCGACACTGACGCAACGCACGGCATTCGCACCCAGACGCGTTGCTCTTCGCTCAAAAATCCCGCTGCTTCGTGTCGAGCATCAGCGTGACCGGCCCATCGTGCGCCGCGCGGATCTCCATCATCGCCCCGAAAACTCCCGTGGGTACCAGCTTCCCCAGCGCCGCCTCCAGCGCGTGGTGAAATTTCTCGAAAAACGCCCGCGCAAACTCCGGCGGCGCCGCCCGGTTGAACGACGGCCGCGTTCCCTTGCGCAAACTCCCGTACAGCGTGAACTGGCTGATCAGCAGCACTCCGCCGCCGACTTCCCCCAGCGAGCGGTTCATCCGCCCCGCTTCGTCCTCAAACACCCGCAGCGCCGGCAGCTTGTTCGCCAGCCACGCGATGTCCTCCTCGCCGTCCTCGCTCTCGATTCCCGCAAACACCAGCAGCCCAGGACCGATGGCGCCCACCACGCGCCCCTCCACCGCCACGCTGGCCTCCTTCACCCGTTGGATCACCGCACGCATGGCGCGCACACTACGCAAGTCCGCCAAAATGGAAATGGAAAAATCCCGCGGCCACCTGCAACGCGCCGCCCATCCTTTTCCCAATTCACCTTCGGTCACAGTACCATTCCCCACCCACATGATGCTTGCCAGCCCCCCGCCGACGAGGTAGCCTGCAGTTGCCAGTTCTCAGGGAGGTTCATTCGCTCGCCCTCGCTTCGGCGGTGGCGGGAGGAAAGTCCGGACACCCCAGGGCAGGATTCCCCGTGAAAGCGGGGGCGCCGGCGTGCAAGCGACGGCGACGGATAGTGTCACAGAAAATAAACCGCCTAAGTCGCGCGCAAGCGCGGCCGGCAAGGATGAAACGGCGGGGTAAGAGCCCACCGCTCCGACGGCAACGCCGGAGGCACGATAAACCCAATCCGGTGCAAGACCAAATAGGGGACCGGGTGGCCCGCCCGAAGGTCCCGGGTAAGTCGCACGACGCCCCGCGCGGCCGCCGGCTCCGCAAGGAACCGGCGGCAGAGAAATGAATGAGCGGCGGGAATGCCGCGAGGCGCCCGCCAGAACAGAATCCGGCTTACGGCCCCTGAGAACTGGTTTTCTTTCCCCCACCCCTGACTTCCCCCTGCTTCCGCCCCGGTAACATCTTCAATTTTGAATCTTCAATCTTGAATTCTCGACCCCCATGAACCACTGGCTCATGAAATCCGAACCCGACGTCTTCGGCCTCGCCCATCTGCAAGCCCGCCCCGGCGGCGTCGCCCCCTGGGACGGCGTGCGCAATTACCAGGCCCGCAATTTCCTGCGCGACTCCATGCGCCCCGGCGACCGCGTCCTCTTCTACCACTCCAGTTGCGAAGTCCCCGGCGTCGCCGGACTCGCCGAAGTCGCCGGTCCCGCCCGGCCCGATCCCACCCAGTTCGACCCCAAGTCCGATTTTTACGACCCCGGCTCCAAGCCCGATAATCCCCGCTGGTGGCTCGTGGACGTCCGCTACGTCGCCACCTTTCCCAGCTTCGTGCCTCTCACCACCCTGCGCGCGCAATCCACACTGAGCAAAATGCGCCTCCTCGCCCCCGGCAACCGCCTCTCCATCACCCCCGTCACCCCCGCCGAATATAAGACCATCTGCAAACTCGGCGGCCACAAATAAGCCATCAGTTGGTCCAGCAAAAAGTAGGGGCGGGGGGACTCGAACCCCCGACCAACAGTTTAGAAAACTGCTGCTCTATCCGCCTGAGCTACGCCCCCAAAAAATCACGGCCCAACTATGCTCCCGCCGCCGCCAGCGGCAAGTAAATCCGCCGCCGGCTACGCCACGCGTTCGTTCGCCGAAACGTCCGCCACCGGCCGGTCTTCGGCGCGCAGTTGCGCGTGCAGCATTTCCAAAAAGGCCTTGAGCACGGGCGAGGTGTTGTCTCGGCGCCGCACGATCTGGAACTCGAATTTCGGCAGGCTCGACGGCAGGGGGCGAAACTCCACTTCCAGGGGCATGTAGTGCCGCACCATCTCCGGCAGGATCGCCACCCCCACCCCGGCGGACACCAGCCCCAGCAAGCCGTGCACATTGTCCGCCTTCTGGGCGACCTTCGGCGTGAAGCCCGCTGTCCGGCACAGGTTGAAAAACCATTCCTTGAACGACGAGGCCGTGACCCGCGGCAGAATGAACGGCTCGTTTGCCAGATCGCGCAGCGTCAGCCGACGGCGCCGGGCCAGCGCATGGTCGGGCGGCAGCGCCACCCACATCGCCGCGCGGCGCACGCACTCGAAGACGAGTTCCTGCTCGAACTCGGGAAAACGGATGCCCACGTAGCCCAGGTCGATTTGGTTTTCGAGCAGCGCCTCCATCTGCTGAAACGCCGTCTGCTCGCGGATCTCGAGATCCACCAGGGGAAATTTCACGCGAAACCGCCGCAGCGTGCGCAGCACCACCGGATCGAAAAACGCCGCCGTGTACGCGACCGCCAGGCGCCCCGTCTCGTTGCGGCTGGCCGCCTTGACCTGCTCCAGCGCCCGCTGGCTGCCGGCCAGTATCCGCCGCGCTTCCTCGAGCAGGAAACGCCCGGCCTCCGTCAACTGCACGCCGCGCTTGCTGCGGATAAACAGCGGCGCGCCCGCCTCCTCCTCCAGTTGGCGGATCTGCCGGCTGAGCGGCGGCTGCGACACATGCAGGCGCACCGCCGCGCGGGTGAAGCTGCCTTCCTCCGCCACGGCGACAAAATAACGCAGGTGCCGAAGCTCCATATTATACCTTTCGGGTATGATAGAACAACCAAGATGGTATTATCCAGCCCGAATTTGCCGGGTTATAATGCGCGGCTGGTATGAATGCACCCCTTCCCGGGTGCAGTTTTTATTCTTTTCCACCGCCATCATGAGTTCCTCCACCGATAACTCCTCTCCGCCCGCTTCCGCACCCGCCGCCGAAGCCTCGCCGGCCGCCGCCGCTCCGCCGCCTGCCTCGCGCAACCCTGGCCGCGTCCTGGGCGTGCTCGCCCTGCTGCTGATCGTCGCGGCGTCCGTCGCCGGCTACTATATCTTCTTCGCGCCCTACGAATCTACGGACGACGCCTTCGTCGAGGGCGACGTCACCTCCGTCGCGCCGCAGGTGGCCGGCCGCATCTTGCGCGTGTTCATCCACGATAATCAATTTGTGAATGCCGGCGATCCTCTGCTGGATATTGACCCCAGCGACTACCAGGTGAAGCTCGACGAGATGCGCGCGGGCCTCGCCGCCGCCCGCAACCGCCTCGATCAGGCCAAGGCGCAGCTCGGGGTTGATCAGGCCAAGGCCGACCAGGAGCAAGCCAGTGTCGTCGCCGCCCAGGCCGATGCCGCGCGCGCGCAGGCCGATCTCCAGCGTTATCAGTCCGTGGACAGCCGGGCCGTGGCGCGCAGCCAGGTCGATCTCGTGCAGGACCAGGCGCAGGACTCCGCCGCGCAAGTCGATGTCGCCAAAAACCGCGCGCGCGCCGCCGTCGCGCAGGTCGTACTCAGCCAGGCCAATGTGGACACCTCCGAGAGCGAAGTCCATCTGGCCGAAGCCTACGAGCATCAGGCCGAGCTCAACCTTTCGTACACTCATCTGGTCGCCGCCACGCCTGGGCACATCACGCGCCGCTCGGTCGAACCGGGCAGCTATGTCGAGGTGGGCGAAACCTTGCTCGCCATCGTCCAGCCCGACACCTGGGTGCTCGCCAATTTCAAGGAAACGCAACTGGCCCATATGCGTCCGGGGCAGCCGGTGACCATCAGCGTGGATGCCTTCCCGCAGTTCACGCTCAAGGGCCATGTGGACAGCGTTCAATCCGGCTCCGGCGCGCGTTTCAGCCTGCTGCCGCCGGAAAACGCCACCGGCAACTACGTCAAAGTCGTCCAACGCGTGCCGGTCAAAATCGTCTTCGATGGGCCGCTGCCCGACGGCTGCGTCCTCAGCCCCGGCATGTCCGTCGTGCCCACCGTCAAGGTCCAGTGAGCGCCGCCACCTCCAGCTTTCCGGCCGAGGCCGGGACCACGATCAACCCGTGGTGGATCGCCGCGTCCGTCATGCTGGCCACCTTCATGGAGGTGCTTGACACCACGATCGTCACCGTTTCGCTGCCGCACATCGCGGGCAACCTTTCAGCCAGCACGGACGAGGCGACCTGGGTCGTGACCAGCTATTTGATCTCCAACGCTGTCGTGTTGCCGGCCAGCGGCTGGCTCGCCCGCTACCTGGGTCGCAAGCGCTTTTTGATCGGGTGCATCATCGCCTTCACCATTGCGTCATTTTTATGCGGCGCGGCCCCCACGCTCGGGGTGCTTGTCCTCTCCCGCGTGCTGCAGGGCATCGGCGGCGGCGCGCTTCAGCCGCTCGCGCAGGCCATCATGCTCGAAAGTTTTCCGCCGCAAAAGCGCGGCGCCGCCATGTCCGCCTACGGCATGGGCATCGTCGTGGCCCCGATTCTCGGCCCGCTGGTGGGCGGCTGGATCACCGACCACTATTCGTGGCGCTGGATTTTCTTCATCAACATCCCCATTGGCCTCCTCGCCGTGCTGATGATCCGGCGCTTTGTCCATGATCCTTCCTACATCAAAAACGCCAACCCCGGCCGCATCGACGCCCTCGGCTTCGCGCTGATGGCCGTCGCGGTGGTGACCCTGCAACTCATCCTCGACCGCGGCCAGGAGGACGACTGGTTCGCGGCCGTCTGGATCCGCTGGTTCACGCTCATTTCCATCCTGTCGTTCCTCGTGTTCGTGTACCGCGAGCTGAATGTGGACGCGCCCATCGTGGACTTGCGCGTGCTGCGCAACCGCAACTTCGCCGTCGGCACTTTCCTCATCACCGTCGTGGGCGTGGCCGTGTACAGCCCGCTCACCCTCATCCCGCAATTTCTCCAAAACCTCCTCGGCTACACCGCGCTCAGCAGCGGCCTGACCCAGGCGCCCCGCGGCGTCGGCTCCATCGTGGGCATGTTCCTGGTCGGCTACCTCACCAGCCGCGTGGACAACCGCAAGCTGATCGGCATCGGCTTCGCAATGGTCGGCGTCAGCACCATCCTCATCAGCAACGTTGACCTCCAGATCTCCCAGATCTCGATCCAACTGCCCTACATCCTCTCCGGCTTTTGCACCGCCATCGTCTTCGTGCCGCTGACCACCACCTCCATGGCCATGCTGCGCAACGCGCAAATCGGCAACGCCTCCGGCATTTACAACCTCATGCGCAACCTCGGCGGCAGCATCGGCATTTCGCTCACCACCACCCTCGTCGCGCGCAGCACCCAGGCGCACCAGGCCACGCTCGTCACCCACCTCACGCCCTACGATCCCGCCTACCAGAACCAGCTCCAGGTGCTGCAAACCGCCCTCGGCTCGCCCGCGGCCGACGCCACCCACGCGGCCACGCCGGCCATGGGCATCATTTACGCCGATGTCCTGCGCCAGGCCAGCATGCTGGCCTATGTGGACGCCTTCCGCTGGCTGGGCCTGATGTGCATCGTGTGCTGCTTCGCCGCGCTGCTCTTCAAGTACGTGCCCCCGCGCGGCGCGGCGCCCGCCCATTAAATTTTTTCCACTCAACCCGCCTCCGCCCATGAAACCGACCCGGCTTCTCCTCCTCGCGTCCGTCGCTCTTCTCCTGAATGGCTGCAACGTCGGCCCCGATTACCATCCGCCGACCACCCAAAACGTGCCCAAGCAATGGAGCGAGCCGCTCGCCGGCGGCGAAACCGCCCAGCCCGACCCAGCCGCCGCATGGTGGAAAAACTTCCACGACCCCGAGCTCGATTCGCTCATCAACCGCGCCATCGCCGCCAACCTCGACCTGCAAATGGCCGAAGACCGCGTGCGCCAGGCCCGCGCCCAATACGGCATTGCCAATTCTGATTTCCTGCCGACGCTCGACGGCTCGGCCTCCTTCTCGCAACAGCAGCAGAGCCAAAATCAACCCGTGCTCGGCTCGTTTTCGGTGCCGTCGAGCGCCTTCAACAACAATGTTTACCAGGCGGGCTTCGATGCCTCGTGGGAAATTGACGTGTTCGGCGGCACCCGCCGCAATGTGGAAGCGGTCAGGGCCGACGTCGCCGCCGCGGAATTCAGCCGCCGCGACGTCCTCGTGATTGTGCTGGGTGAAGTCGCGCGCGATTATGTGCAAACCCGCATCGACCAGCGCCGGCTCGCCATCGCCGAAGCCAACATCCAAGCCCAGCAGGACGGCCTCAACCTGACCCAGGAGCGCTATGACAAGGGCCTCACCAGCGCCCTCGACGTCGAGCAGGCGGCCACGCTGCTCGCCACCACCCAGGCCGAAGTGCCCACGCTGCAAAGCTCCATCAAAGTCTCCATCCACCGCCTTGGCGTGCTCCTCGCGCAGCCGCCCGGCGCGCTGCAGCAGGAATTGTCCGCCACCGCGCCCATCCCCGCCGCGCCTCCGCAAGTGCCCGTCGGCCTGCCGTCTGATTTGCTGCGCCGCCGGCCCGACGTCCAGCAGGCGGAACGCGAACTCGCCGCGCAGACCGCGCGCATCGGCGTCGCCACCGCCGACTTGTTCCCGAAGTTTTACCTCACCGGCACTGCGGGCTTCGAAAGCGTCAGCGCGAGCGACTGGTTCGCCGGCGCGAGCAAGTTCTGGTCCATCGGGCCGACCCTGCAATGGAAGCTTTTCGAGGGCGACAAGATCCGCTCCAACATCAAGGTCCAGACCGCCCTGCAGCAGCAGGCGCTGGCCAATTACGAGAAAACCGTGCTCATCTCGCTCTCCGATGTGGACGACTCGCTCACCGAGTACGCCAACGAACAGATGCGCCGCCAATCCCTCGAGCGGGCCGTGGCCTCCAGCCAGGATTCCCTCAACCTCGCCAACGAGCGCTATAAAGACGGCATCGCCAGCTTCCTCGATGTGCTCGAGGCCGAGCGTTCCCTCTTGCTCACCCAGGACCAGCTCGCGCTCAGCGACGGGCTTGTCACCGTGGACGTGATTTCCCTCTACAAAGCCCTCGGAGGCGGCTGGGAAACGGTGGACTTGAAAACCCCGCCCGCGCCGACTGCCCCCGCGCCGACGGTCGCCCAAATGTGACCGGGCCGCCCGGCCCGGAAACACCGGCGTCATTCCGCTGTCCAACAGGCTGCCAGGACGCCGTTCCGCGCTCCCGCCCGGGCTTGCATCGCAGGTCCGGGCGCACAGAATGCCGCCCGTTCCCGGCTGCTCCCACCGGCATCCCGACTCCCGATGAAATTCCCGCTGGCCCTCGCCTTCCTGCTTGGCGCGTTCCTCGGCGTTGCCATTCAACCTGCCCGGGCAGCCGAAGCTACGGCGCCCAAGCCGATTGACGTTTACCTCATCGCCGGCCAATCCAACGCCACCGGCCAGGGCTACCTGAAAAACATTCCCGCGAGCTTCAAGATCAACCGCCACGTGCTCCTTTTCACCTCAGGCAGCCCGCACCTCAACAGCGGCGCCGTGCCCGACGCGTGGATCCCCCTGCGCCAGGCCTCGGAATCGCCCGACCGCTTCGGCCCCGAGCTGGGTTTCGGCAACCGCATCCAGGAGCTTTCGCCCAACCACCCCATCGCCCTCATCAAACACGCCCAATCCGGCACCAACCTCTACGACCAGTGGAACCCCGGCGCCAACGCCGCCGACACCGCCAACCAGGGCCCGCAGTTTCGCATTTTCGTCCAGACCGTCGAACTGGGCCTGCAGGGCCTGCGCAAACTCGGCTACACGCCCACCCTGCGCGGCATGATCTGGCTGCAGGGGGAAAACGACGCCTACGACCTCGCCACGGCCAGCCAATACGGCGCGAACCTCGCGCACTTCATCCAGCGCGTGCGCGAGCAATTCAACGCCCCCGGCCTCGTTTTCGTGTACGGCTACGTGCTTCCGCCGCCCACGCAAAATTCCAATCCCTTCGTCGGCCGCAACGCCGTGCGCCAGGGCGAGCACGACGTGGACCAGAACTCCGGCAGCCCGCTCGCCGTTCCCGGCGCCTTTGTCGTGTCCACCGACGACTTGAGCCAGCGCGCCACCG
>JBEKZN010000051.1:0-8157 GCA_049509815.1 Opitutales bacterium | reverse complement strand
TTGGCCAATTGCATCCAGGTGAGATCGGCGTTGTACAAAATGGTGCAGTTGGAGCCTTGCGACCAGACGGAGCAGTTGCCTGAGGCGGTGCCGTTGGACGCCAAGTCATCAAAAAGCAAGTCGCCCTCGTCATTCACATCAATCGGGATACCGGGGCCAAAATCGAGGACGGCGTACTGCGGAACGGGCTGGCGGGGATAGTAGAAATCGGGGTCATTGACGAGGGCATCCACACCATTGTCATAGCCATCGCCATCGGAATCGTAGGAAAGATTGCCGGAAGTGTTTCCGCTGGTGTTGCCGGGGTTGAGGCCGTCGGCATAGGCTTGCGCAATCGTGTAGCCATCGCTGTCGAGTTTTTCGTAAGCGAGGTTGGGGTCGAATGGGCTGAAGCCGTTGGTTACTTTCCATTTATCGGGGATGCCGTCGTCGACGACGTTCAGGTCGACGGGAACCGTGTAGCCGATGGAGTTGTTGCCACCGGTACCGGTGCCGCCCACGCCCTCGCCCGGGACCCCGGCGCCGGTGAGGTCGAAGCTGAAGACAATCTTGAGCTGGCCCAGATTGGCCGGAGCGTAGTTGACGGAGACGTTGGTGGCGGGATTCCACGGGTAGGTGCCGGTGTAATTGCCCGGAAAGCCTCGCTGGATGAGGTTCAGGGTCGTGTTATACTGGACCGCAATAAGCCGGTCGTAAAAGGGCTGGGCGACGGCCTTCAGTTGGCCGAGGTTCGCGGGCGAGTAATTATAAGTGGAGTTGGTGACAAAACCGTTGACAAGGCTGGTGATGGCGGGGCCGGAGCCACCGACGGAGGCGAGCTGCTGGTCGAGGTGTTTTTTGGCCTGGGCGGCGACGAACTTGAGTTGGCCGAGGTTGGCCGGGGCGTAGTTGGTGATATGGGTGTTGCCCGTGAAATTGGCGTCAATGATGGCCGTGCCATTGCCAGCGTCCGTCCACCAGGCAGGGTCACTCGCGAGGGCGAGAAGAGGCAGGGCGATCAGCAGCGAGGCCAGGATGCGCTTCACGTGCGCACGATGCTAAAGACCAATATCGTCGTCAATCACAGGTTATACCTAAAGGTTAAAAATGGGTGACAGTTGGTTCAACTCCGCTCCGGTCGCCACCCACCTCGGCATTCTCCCTACCCCTGCCCCGCCTGCCGGCGCCAGGCCACTTCCAGCCCGCGTAGCAGCAGGTCCGGGTCGAACCGGATGTCTCCCAGCCACGCCTTCGGCAAATTCCCCGCGCTGCCGCCCGTGGCCACGACGGTGACGTCCCCGTCCCCGCGCTCGCGCAGCTCCTTGAGCACCAGGTCCAGCAGCGCGCGGATCATCCCCGCAAACCCCACCGCGCACCCGATCTTCATCGCCTCCACCGTGCTGTGCCCGATGCCGGCCGACACCAGCAGGTCCGCCGGGTCGAGCGCGGGCAGCAGCGCCGTCTGCTCGTGCAGGTAGCGCGTCATGATGTTCAGCCCCGGCGCGATGATGCCGCCTTCGTACGCGCCGCGCTTATTGACGACGTCAAAAGTCACCGCCGTGCCCAAATCAATCGCGACCACCGGCGCGCCGTAGCCGGCCACCGCGCCAAACGCCAGCGCCAGCCGGTCCTGCCCGATTTGCTCCGGCTTCGGGTATTCCAGCGGCAGGCCCAGCGGCGCGCACCGCTCCCACGTCAGGTGAAACAACGGCCAGCCCGTGGCCGCCAGCACCGGCCCGAGCGCCGCCGTGGCCGCCGGCACCACCGAGCAAAAGGCGATGCCCGCCGGCGCCAGCGCCCCGCGCGCCAGCTCCGCCAGCTTCGGCGCCAAACCCGCCTGCGGGTCGGCCGCCTGCGGCGTCGGCACCGCCTCCTGCCACAATACCTGGCCTTCGCGCAGCACCCCCAGGTGCGTGCGCGTGTTGCCGACGTCAATGCACAGGACTTTCATGACCCCGCCCTCCTACCACGCCCGGCCCCGGCGAACAAGCAGGCGATTCCTTGGATTAACCCGGTTCCAGTAACATTTTGCATCGGCGGTTGTCTTTATCCATAAAGACCCTTGCTCCCTGCTCACTCGAATCTCCCGTATTCCCATGAAAATCCTCCGCTACCTCGCTGTGGCCGCGATCGTCGTGCTCATTGCCGTGTCCGTGAACCTCGCCGATGAGCGCGCCGCCGACCAGGCCAGCATCGTCTCCCTGAACGCCAGCCTGGCCGCTTCCCAAAAGCTGGCCAAGGCCGCCGCCGCTGAATTAAAAATTCTCCGCACCGAGGTTGCGCAGCTCCAGGCGCAGTTGCCTCAGGCCGTCGCCGGCCAGCCCGCCGCGCCCAAGAAAAACCCCATGTCTCAACTGGCCGAAATGATGAAAAGCCCGGCCATGCACGACATGATCGAGGCCCAGCAGAAGCAGGCCGTCGAGATGAGCTTCGCCGGCCTCATCAAGCACTTCAACCTGTCGCCGGAGGAGCGCGACCAGTTCGTCAAGCTCCTCACCGACCGGCAGATGAACCAGGTGGACTTCGGCATGCAAGCGATGGGCTCGAATCTGACCGCGGACGACCGCGCCGCCCTCGCCCAGCAAATCAAGGACGCCAACGCCGCCGATGACGCCAAAATCCAGCAGTTCCTCAACGACGACGCCGACTACTCGTATTACCAGACCTACATCCAGGAGCAGCCCGAGCGCACGGAGCTCGGCATGCTCGACAACAGCCTCGCCAAGGCCAACCTCCCGCTCGACCCCGACCAGGAGGACAATCTCGCCAGCCTCATGTACACCGCGCGCACCAACTTCAAATTCACCCAAAACTACTCCGACCCGTCGGCCGCGGCCCAAATCGACCCCAGCACGATGACCGACCAATCCATCCAGACCTACCTCGATCAGGAGGCGCAGCTTCAGAGCCAGATCGCGGACCAAGCTGCCACCATCCTCACCCCCGAGCAATTGGATCTCTTCAAGCAGAACCAGGCCCAAATGCTCCAACTCGCCAAAATGGGCATGACCATGAGCCGGCAAATGCTGGGCGGAGGGAAGTAGGCGGTTTTGGTCGGGAGAAAAGCCGCCTTCCCCGGCGGCCATCGCCGCGTGGCTCTGTCGTTCTCGAACAGCGGAATCGGCAGGGGTGTCGCTGGCGAAAGGCCAGCCGTCATTTCCGCTGAAGCGCAGGTTAATTCGCCGTCCCTAAAAATGGAGGTTTTTATCCATAATCTTGTCCGGTTTTTCCGTCGGTGCCTGCTATATTGTTGAAAAGCCATGACCGACGACGCCGAACTCCTCCGCCAGTACGCGCACGAGCACTCGCAAGCGGCCTTCGCCGAACTGGTGCAACGGCGGCTCGATCTGGTGTTCTGCGTGGCCCTGCGGCAGGTCGGCGGCGACGCCCATCTGGCCGAGGATGTAACCCAAAAAGTTTTTGCCGACCTGGCGCGCAAAGCGGCCGCGCTCGCCACCCACCCGGCCTTGAGCGGGTGGCTGTATCGCAGCGCGCAATTTGCCGCCACCGACGTGGTGCGGGCCGAACGGCGGCGGCGCGTCCGCGAACAGGAGGCCCAAACCATGCACGAAATATCCTCGGACCCCGGCGCACAGACGGATTGGGAAACGCTGCGGCCCATGCTCGACCGCCTGCTCGGCGAACTCGACGAATGCGACCGCAACGCCGTGGCCCTGCGCTTCTTCGAGGGGCGGCCTTTCGCCGACATCGGCCAAGCACTTCGCCTCACGGAAGAAGCCGCCCGGAAACGGGTGGAGCGCGCGCTCGACCGTCTCCACTCCCGCCTCGCGCAACGCGGCGTCACTTCCACGACGGCCGCGCTGGCTGTGGCGCTGGGAAATCAAGTCTATGCCGCCGCACCCGCGGGCCTGGCCGCGCGCGTCGTCGCATCCGCCCTTGCGGGCGCCACGGCCGGCGGGACCGCGGCGGGACTGGCGTTGCTGACCTTTATGAACACCACCAAAATCACCCTCGGCGTGACCGCCGCCATCGCGCTCCTGGCCGTCGGCGGCGCACTGTTTGAAGCCCACGAAGCCGGGCAGATTTCCGCCGATCTGGCTCTGGCCAACCAGCAGCGGGACGCGCTGGACACAAAGCTGCACCGCTTGGAGCAACAGCTCCAGGCCGCGACTGCGCGCGCCCAAACCGCCGAAGCCGATAGTGCCCATCTGCCAAAAGCCGCCCAGCCGCCCGCCGCCGATACGGCATCCAACGGCCCCATCACCCATGACACCGTCGCCGCGCGCTTCGCGCATGCCCAGGAATTGGCCAAAAACGGCGACTACGCCGGGGCGCTCGCCGAGTTCCTCTGGTGCTACAATCAGGGCATGCCGCAGGTGCCCGATTATCGCGGCGTGCGCGACAGTTTCCTGTTGTCCGACATCGCCGACCTCGGCAAGCAATACCCGGCGGCGCTCGACGCCCTGCGCGATCTCCGCGACCAGGCAAAGTACCGCATTCTCAACGACACGAACGACGTGGGCGCCGTGCAGGACTTTAGTTCCCTCAACACCGCGCTGAATGACGACAGCGCAACGATGGATCTCTTCAACCAAATGGGGCCCACCGATCCGCGCCGCGCCGCCGTGGGCCTCGGCGTGTACAATCAGTTGGTGGCCAATCAAGACTACAGCGATGCGGCTCAGGTGATCTCTTACCAAAAGATGAACACGATGATTGACGCGATGACGGCACCGTCGCCGGATGGCGCGAATCTGCCCGCCCAAGCCCGGCAGATCATGCAAACGACCGTAGTCACGACCGCCGCCAATTACGTCGAGGTGCTGGCGGGCACCGGCGACGTGCAGGATGCGCGCGCCCTCGCCGACAAGGTGCTCAACTATGACAATTCGGATGACGCCAGGGCGATCCTGCAAAGCCACGCCGCCCGCGCCGGCCAGCCGGATTTGCTCAGTCCGCAGCCCTGATTCGAGTCCCGGTTTGATAGTTCGTATCATTGGTTGGCCTGACGCGCGCCGGCGCCGTTTGACTCCTGGCCGCCGCTGGATAAGTTCGTTCGTGATTCCGACCAACCACTCCGCGAAACGCCTCCTGCTCATTCTCGTCGCCGCGCTGCTCGCCGGCGCCATCGCCGGCGGAGCCGAACCCTCCTCCGCGCCGGACGTTTCCACGCTCTCCTCTGCAAGCGCCAATAAACTGGCGCTGCGCAACAACGCCGCCAGCCTGCTCGACCAGCTCCTCTCCGAGGAAAAAGGCGTGCACTACGTTCTGCTCATCAAGGGCCATCGCGCGGTGCTCCAGCAGCTCATCAAGAAAATTTCCGCCACCACTGCCGCCGCGCAGGAGCAGCTCCGCGCCCTCGCCAAAACCGATCCCTCCCTCAACCTCCGCGCGATTGAATTGCCCGCCGGCGAAAAGGCCACCCGCGCCGCCATCCAGGACACCGAAGAGCACGAGCTGCTGTTCACCTCCGGCGCGGACTTTGAATTCACGCTCCTGCTCGCCCAGGCCAACGCCCTCGGCTACGGCTGGCATCTGGCGCAAATCGCCGCGGACAATTCCACCAGTCCCGCCGAAACCAAGGCCTTCGCCGCCTTAAGCGCATCGCTCCAGGATCTATACCAGCAAACCGTCGCGCTCATACGCTCCCCGCCGCCGGCAAAATAATTCACGCCTTCACCTCGTACCCGCCCAGCGAAACATCGCCCGACTGCACGACGCGCCGCGAGCCGTCAGGCAGTGTCAGGCGCAAGGCGCCGCTCTCGTCCAGGCCCGCGGCTTTTCCGCGCAGCGTCCCGTCGGCCATCGCCACCGTCACCTCGCGCCCGCGCAGGCTGTCGTAGCACGCCCACAGTTCGTTGAATTCCGCCGCAAATCGCCCCGACACAAAATCCTCGTACGCGCGCGCGCCCGTCCACGCCACATCCGCCGCTATCGCGTGGATCGACAGCGCCCGCCCGCCGTTGACCTGCTGGAGCGTGCCCGCGACCTGCGCCGCCGCCGCGCCGCCTTTCCACTTCGCGGGATCGCCGTTCACATTCAGGCCCAGCCCGAAGATCAAGTCGCGCATCACGTCCGCGTCGATCCGCGCCTCCGTCAGCATCCCCGCGAGCTTGCGGCCCTCGTGCACGAGGTCGTTCGGCCACTTCACGCGCACCGGCAGCGCGTAGGTTTCGTTGAGCAGACGGCACAGGCTCAACCCCATCCAGAGGGTGAATTTCGGCATCCGCGCCGGCGGCAGCCGCGGCTCGAACGCGAAACTCAAGTACAGCCCGCCTGCCTCCGCGCTGTGCCACGCACGCCCCAGCCGCCCGCGCCCGGCCGTCTGCCGTCCCGCGAAAATGACAAGCGGCGTCTTGCGGCCTGCCGCGAGGGCGCGCTCGGCCTCCTCGTTTGTGCTGTCAATTTCCGGCAGGTAAATCACCGCCGGCCCGCCGCCGCGCGGATGCCGCCGCCGCAGGCAGGCCTCGAGCATCACCGGATGCAGCGCCGCCGGCTCGCGCATCAGCCGGTAGCCGCGCCCGCGCACCGCTTCCAGTTCAAAACCCTCGGCCTGCAATTTTTTCAGCCGGCCCCACACGCTGACTCGCGAAACGCCCAGCAGCCCGGCCAATTCCTCGCCCGACACAAACCCGCCCTCGCCGGCGCCCAGCAAGGCCATCAAAACCGTCACCCTGGAATCGGAATCAGCCACAAAACCGGCGGCGCCCCAGCCGCGCACCGCATCGGAGCAAAATACTTCCGCGGAAGCGAAACGAATCTCGCGGTCGTTTTTGCAAAAATCCTTACGTAAGTTTCCCGCGCAGCCGCTCCGCCGCCCATTGCGCATGCTCGGCCAGCACCGGATCTTCGTCCCGCGCCGCCGCTTCGAGCGCGGGCAAGTCGGCCGCCGTGCCGGTGTTGCCGAGCACCACGCAGGCATTGCGCTTGAGCCGCGCGAGTTTGAGCCGCGCCAGCGGCGTGCCCTGCGTGTGCGCGCGAAAGTCGTCCTCCGTCCACGCGAGCATCGCGCGCAAGTCCGGGTAATCGCGCGGGGTGAACGCCGCCTCGCGGGTGGCGCGCGCCCACTTGTTCCACGGGCACACGTCGAGACATTCGTCGCAGCCGAAGAGCCGGTTGCCGACCGCGGCGCGATATTCCAGCGGGATGGCCCCGTGGTGCTCGATCAGCAGGTAGGCCAGGCAGCGCCGCGCGTCGAGCTGGTAGGGCGCGGTGATGGCCCCGGTCGGGCAGGCGTCCACGCACGCCGTGCACGCTCCGCAGCGGTCGGCCACCGGCGCGTCCGCCGGCAGTTCGAGCGTGGTGACAATCACGCCCAGCACCAGCCAGGTCCCGAGCTTCGGGTGGATGAGAATCGTGCTTTTGCCCTGCCAGCCCAGCCCGGCGCGAGCCGCGAGCGCCTTTTCCAAAATCGGCCCGGTGTCCACGTACGGCCGCTGCGTGCCGCCGTGCGCGCGCAGCACCGCGCACAATTTTTGCAGGCGCTTGAGCAGGACGTTGTGGTAGTCGCGTCCGAGCGCATACTTGGCGATGCGGTAATCGCGCGCCGGCTCCTCCTGGTAATAATTCACGCCCGCCACCACCAGGCTGCGCGCCTGCGGCGAGCCGTCGGCTCCGGAGATCAGTCGCGCGGGCGCCAGCCGCCGGTCGTTGTTGCGCGCCAGCCACGCCATCCCGCCGTGCTGTCCTTCGGCGATCCATCGCTCGTAATACTCGCGGCGCAGTTCCGCGTCCACCGGCGCGACTCCGAGGGCGTCAAAGCCCAGCCGTGCCGCCTCGGTCTGGAGGAGGTCCTTCAACGCCACCCCGGTCTGCACGGCGGACATCCCCGCATTTAACCACAGCAGCCACCCCCGGCACAAATCCGAAGCGCTGTTTCCTTGGCTTGTGCTGGCCGGGGGTTTTGTGGTTGGATTTGCCATCCTTGAATTCCGCGCCCTCCATGCACCGCCTTAAACTCCTGCTCTGCGCCCTGCTGATCGCCCTGGCCGCCGGCTGCTCATCGGGTCCTAGCAGCAACCAGCCCAAATACGTCGGCGGCAACGGCCTGACCTTCAACTCGCCGGTGATCATCGTCGGCGCCAAGAGCCTGGCCGCGGGCTTTGCCGCCGAGAAGGCCTGGCTCGCCCAGCATTTCCCCGACGCCAAAATCACCAACCAGCAGTTCCTCCCGATTGCCGACCGCCGCTTCGACCTCTTCGACCTGACCACCGCCGA
>JBEKZN010000050.1:8495-11974 GCA_049509815.1 Opitutales bacterium | reverse complement strand
AAAGGAGGCGAGCCGGCGGGTGGTGAAGATGCGCCAAAGCGCCCAGCCGGCGGGGAACCACCAGGCAAGAGTGCCGATGAGGCCGTTTTCGGCGAGGCTTTGGAAGAGGTCGGAGCGGGCATAGGCCCAGTAGGCGCCTTCCTGGTCGGCTTGCTGAAAAAAGCCGTAAACGATTTGGAAGGAGGCCTGGCCCCAGCCAAACCACGGGCGTTGGAGCCAGAGGGCGATGGTGTCGGCAATCACGTGGGAGTGGAGGGGCAGGCCGGGACGGTCACCGTTGTAGGCGATCCAGCTTCCGTGATGAAGGACGGCGGCGACGAGCACTAGAACGAGGAGCGCGAGCCCGGACGAGACGCAGGAAATGGCGGCCGGGCCGGGGCTTTTTTCGGGGGTGCGGTTATAGAGCGTTTGCCAGGCAAGGCCGAAGCAGCCCACGGCGGCCACGAGGGCGGCAAGCAGCCAGTGGAAGGGGTCGCCGGCGACAATGACGCTCAGGCCGAGCACGCCGGCGAGGGCAAGGAGCGACCAGCCGTCGGAAGCGAGCCAGCGCCAACTGCGCTGGCGCACGAGCCAGGCGACGAGGCCGAGGCAGACGCCCATCCAGAGGATAGCGAAGGCGCACCATTGGGCGGCGTGGGGGAAGGTGGCGAAATAGCGGGCTTTGGCGAAGGTGATGAACCAAAGAATGTTGTCGGTGCCGGTGAAGTATTGCGCCAGGCCGAGGATGGCGAGGATGCCGGCAGTGAAGGAGAGGGCGACCCAGGTGCGGGCATAGACGAGCCGGCTGTTGGGCACGAGCGCGGCGTTGACGGTGCCGGCATAGAGGCCGGCGACGAAAATGACTTCGAGGAAGGAGACGTTGAGCTGCCCGGAGACGGGAACCCAGGAGGGCGGGGGCGGCAGGAGTTCCCAGTATTGCTGGCCGTCGAATTCCTGAACGGTGAAAGTGGGGTTGACCACGCCGGCCAGGAAGATGGCGATCATGATCCACCAGGGCAGCATGAGCCAGAGGTAGGGAGTGACGAGGTGTTCGGGGCGGCGTTCGGGCGAATAGTGGTAGGCGATGATCAGGATGGGGCCAAGCATGCCGAAGGCACCGAGGGCGCCGCGGGCCCAGTCCACATTGCCACCGGCGCCAAGAGCCGCAATGAGACCAAGGGCGATCCACTGGACGCGCAGCATGATTTCCAGCGGAGTCTCGGGCAGGTTTTGCCCATGATGTTCTTCTTCAAACACAGCAGGAGTTCAGGAGGTCTGGGGAGAAGTGGTTGCGGGGGAGGAGGCGGGAAGGCTGAGGCGGAAGCGTTCAATGGCATCCCAATAAGCCGCGGGGGCCACCTCAAGGATATTGTTATGGTCGGCGCCTTGAATCCAAAGGTGTTCTTTGGGGCCGGGGTAGGCGGCGTCGAGGGCCACGCCATGCCAGAAGGGGACGGTTTTGTCCACGGTGCCGTGAATGGAGAGGATGGGGGGCAGGGGTGGGTGGAGGTGAGTGATTTTGGCGAGATTGTCAAATTTGTCCCAAAAGAGAAGCTTGCAGGGGATGAAGACGCGGAAGGTGCTGGTGAAGGCGCCGTCGAGGATGATGCCGCCGACGGGGACGTGGGTGGCGAGCTCGAGGGACGGGCCGGAGCCGAGGGAGCGGCCATAGAGGACGATTCTTTCGGGGGGGACGTTTTTGAGGGTGGTGAGGTAGGAATAGGCGGCAGCAATGGCGGCGTAGCAGCCGGATTCCGAGGGTTTGCCGGTGCTGGTACCGTAGCCGGGGTAGTCGTAGGCGAAGACGGCCCAGCCACGGGCGCGCAGTTCGTGGAGGGTTTGTTCGATGGTGCCGAGGTCTTCGGCGTTGCCGTGGCTATAGAGGAGGGTGTAGGGGGCGGAAGGGTTGGGCAGGTACACGGCGGTGATGTGATGTCCGTCGGGCGAGGGGAGCTTGGTCTGGCCGGGGGTGTCGCGGTAGGTGGGGGCAGGGACGGGGAAGATCAGGCCGTTGGCGCACAACAGGGCGAAAAGGCCCAGGCCGACGTAGGCGAGGAACAGGATGCGCAGGATGGTGAGGAGCCACATGGTCAAGGTCGGTCGGCGCAGGAAAGGATGGTCGGACGGGGGCATGACTAAGTATTTATCCCGTCAAAAGCGATGATTTCGGCAAGATAATCGCGGTCACGGCGCCACCGCGGCGCGGAGGAGTTCGTCGAGCTCGAGCCAGGCGGAGAGGGGGAGGTCCTCGGGGCGGGCGCGCTCGTCGAGTCCGTGGGCGGGGAGGCGGGAGAGCCAGGTGGAGAAGAGCGCGGGGAGATCCGCTTCGGATCCGAGGTGGCGGGCGAGGGCGCCGATTTGCTTGCGGCGGCGGGTGAAGAGCTCGCGTATCCATTTTTTGGATACAGGCGAGAAGGCGCGGGCGCCGGGCCGGCGGCGGAGGGAGAGGAGGACGGAGTCCACCGCGGGAACGGGGTGGAAGCAGCGGCGGGAGACGGGGTGGCCGGGGAGGCGCTCGTAGGCGGCTTCGACAAAGAGGGAGATGGCGCCGCGGGCGGCGGTGGAGGGTGGGGCGGTGAAGCGGGCGGCGGTTTCGCGCTGGAGCATGAGGACGAGGCGTTCGGGCAGGGGGCCGGCGAGGAGGGCGTCGAGCCAGGGGGTGCTGACGGCATAGGGGAGGTTGGCGACGACTTTGAAGGAGGCGTTGACGCTGGCGGGGTGTTCGGCGGGGAGGCCGGCGCGGGGATGTTCGACGGCGTCGCCTTCGAGGAGGTGGAGGGTTTGGGGGTGGCCGACGAGGAGGGTTTCGCGCAGGCGGGCGACGAGGTGGCGGTCGATTTCGACGGCATAAACATAGGCACCGGCTTCGAGGAGGGCGTGGGTGAGGGTGCCGAGGCCGGGGCCGATTTCGACGACGGTGTCGCCGGGGGCGATGGCGGCGAGCTCGAGGGATTTGCGGACGATGTTGCCGTCAGTGAGGAAATTCTGGCCGAGGCGCGGGCGGGGGACGAGGCCGAGCTGGGCGAGGAGGGCGCGGGTCTGGGTGGGGGTGAGAGGCATGAAAGGGGAAGAATTTGAACAGAAGGACGCAAAGCACGCGAAGGGAAGGAAGGATAAAGAGGTTTCACGCAACGGCGCAGCGAGCGCAAAGGGAAGAACAAGAAAGAAAACTCGCGCAAAGGCGCAGAGACGCAAAGGGGAAGAAAAGAGATTCGTCCACGGATCGCGGCGGAGATCACACGGACAAAATGATGGGAGGTGTAAGGCTGAATGAGACGCAATGGGCGCTGCGGGTCTTATTCTGCATTTGCCGATTCAGGCGTCGCGGAGGGCGTGGAGGAGTTTTTCGGGGTCGTCGGCGCGCATGAGGGCTTCGCCGACGAGGATGGCGCGGGCGCCGGCGGCGCGGACGCGGGCGGCATCGGCGGGGGTGAGGATGCCGGATTCGGCGACGGGGAGGATGTTTTGGGGGATTTGCGGGATGATTTTCTCGGAGAAGG
>JBEKZN010000050.1:0-8478 GCA_049509815.1 Opitutales bacterium | reverse complement strand
CGGAGAAGGCGAGGTCCACGTGGAAGGTGGAGAGGTTGCGGTTGTTGACGCCGAGGAGGGTGGCGCCGAGGTCGAGGGCGCGTTCGAGTTCGGGTTCGTCGTGGATTTCGAAGAGCGCGTCGAGGCCGGCGAGTTGGGCGGCGTCGCGGAGGCGGGCGAGGGAGTCGTCGTCGAGGGCGCGGACGATGAGGAGGATGGCGCGGGCGCCGGCTTCGGCGGCTTCGACGATCTGGATGGGGTCAACCATGAAGTCCTTGCGTAGGCAGGGGACGTGGCGGCCGGTGGTGACTTGGAATTCGACGACGTCCCAGAGGTCACGGAGGGTGCCGCCGAAGAATTTTTCGTCGGTGAGGACGGAGATGGCGTCGGCGCCGGCGTTGGTGTAGCGGCGGGCCTGCTCGGGGGCGTCGGCGAGGGCGTTGATGTCGCCGGCGGAGGGGGAGCGGCGCTTGATTTCGGCGATGACGCCGAGGCGGCCCGGCTGGTCGAGGGCCTGGGCGAAGGTGGGGCCGGGGCGCGGGACTTCAGCGAAGCGGGCGAGCTCGCGTTCGCGCACGGGGCGCAGGCGCGGGGCGATTTCGCGGCGCTTGTGGGCGATGATTTCGGCGAGTTTGTCCATGCGGGAAGCGGGGATTTAACCGCAAAGGACGCCGAGGACGCAAAGATTTTTATGGAAGATAGGTGTGGGCAATAAGAAGAAGAGGTTAAACCACGAAAGAAGATAAAGAGAAGATTTCGCGCAGAGGCGCAGAGACACAGAGGGGGAAGAAGCAAGAAGCAGAAATCGACACGAATGAAGTGCGACGGCAATGGCTTGCCAAGCGGGCGCGGGGACGTTGAAAAGAGAGGCATGAGCGCGATGGATGATTTGCGGGAGACGATGGCGCGGTTGCGCGCGCCGGACGGGTGCCCATGGGACCGGGAGCAGACGCACCAGAGCATTTGCGACTGCCTGGTGGAGGAGGTGGCGGAGCTGCTGGACGCGATTGACCGGGATGATTTTCCGCACATGCGTGAGGAACTGGGGGACTTGCTGCTGCATGTGGTGATGCACGCGCAGATGGCGGCGGAGGCGGGGAAGTTCAATTTCGACGACGTGGCGCGGGAGGTGAACGAGAAGCTGGTGCGACGGCATCCGCATGTGTTCGGCGAGCGGAAGCTGAACAGCGCAGGCGAGGTCATCAACCAGTGGGAGGCGATCAAGGCGGCGGAGAAGAAGAACGGGCCGGCGGCGGAGGGGTTGTTCAAGCGGCTGCCGCCGCAGTTGTCGGCGCTGCTGTTTGCGCGGGAGGCGTGGAAGCAGATTCAAAAGAAGCACTTGCCGGCGGAAGGCGCGGTGGATGGGGCGGCGGTGGCGGCGCTGGCGGCGGGGCTGGATGAGCGCGCGGCGGGGCGGAAGCTTTTTGAACTGGCGGCGGCGTGCCGCGAGGCGAACATCGACCCGGAGTCGGCGCTGCGCCGGCACACGCGGGCGGTGATGGACGAGGTGGAGAAAAGCCATGCCCGCGCGTGAGGAGCCATGCGAAATGGTGACGGTGGAAACGGCGCGGGGGCCGTTGCTGGTGCCGTACGCGGTGCGGCGGTCGGCGCGGGCGCGGCGGATCCGGCTGAGCATCGGGCCGCACAACCAGGCGCTGCTGCTGGTGCCGGCGCGGGGGTCGGTGCGGGAGGCGCTGCATTTTTTGCGGACGCAGGGGGACTGGCTGGAGCGGCATTTGCGGGCGACGCCACCGCCGACGCCGCTGGATCGTCATTTGACGCGGCAGCCGCGGCTGAGCGGGCTGGGGCGGGAGTTTGCGGTGATGCTGAATTTCACGACGGCGCGGCCGTTTTATATTTTTTCGGAGGCGAGCGGGGAGGCGGTGTTCCGGTTTCCGGCGGGGGACGCGGCGGAGGGGGCGCTGGCGGGATTACTGCGGGAGTTTGCGGAGGAAGTGCTGCCGCCACGGGTGGAGGAGCTGGCGGGGCGAGCAGGCTTGCGGGTGGGGCGGGTGACGGTGCGCGACCAGGGGACGCGGTGGGGTTCGTGCTCGGCGCGGGCGGTGATTTCGCTGAACTGGCGGCTGGTGCTGCTGCCGGCGGGGTTACACGACTATGTGATTTGGCACGAGCTGGCGCATTTGACGGAGATGAACCATTCGGAGAATTACTGGACTTTGCTGCGGGCGTACGATCCGAGGGCGGAGGCCAACGACCGGGCGTTGACGCGGGCGGGGCGGGGGTTGATGCGGCTGGGGCGGGGGTGAGGAGCCGTTTGAAAACGACTTGCCTTCTGTAGCAATTTGCTACAACTTGACGACATGAGCATGCCAATACGATTGAGCGATGAATTGTTGGGGGAAGCGCGGGAGTCGGGGCGCCGGTTTCACCGCTCGATTCCGCAGCAGGTGGAACATTGGGCGCAGATCGGGCGGGTGCTGGAATCGGCGCTGATTTTGCCAAGCGTGGGGAAGTTGAAGGATTTGAGCCGCGAGCCGGATCTGGAAAAGATGCTGGCGGCGGCGGAGATGCCGGCGGGGAAAGAGAAGGTGAAGGCACAGTTGAGGAAAATGGGCAGGCCGCTTTACAGTTCGGATCCGGAGAATCCGGGCGGAGTGATCCGGCATTGGCCGGACGGGAGCCGGGCGCGGGGGCGGGTGGTCAATCGGAAATTCATACCGCAATCGTAAGGGCGACGAGAGGAAAGGAACAGTCCAGGCGTTTTTTTTGTACGATCATGTATGAGAAATAAATTGATTATGATCGCCGGACCCAACGGCGCGGGGAAAACGACCTACTACGAGAATTACTTAAAGAAGTCCGGCTTGCCGTATGTGGGGGCGGACCGGATCGGCGCGGCCACGGGGGTGGGGGCCTACGAGGCGGCGAAGATGGCGGACGATCTGCGGCGGGAATACGTGAAGCAGGGGCTGGGATTTGTGGCGGAGACGGTGTTTTCCGATCCGACAGGGGACAAATTGAATTTTCTGCGCGAAGCGATGGCGGCAGGCTACGAGGTCACGCTGATTTACATCGGCTTGGATTCACCGGGGCTGGCGCAGATGCGCGTCGGCCAGCGGGTCGAGCAGGGCGGGCACGATGTGCCGGACGAGAAGATTGCGGCGCGCTACCCGCGCTCGCTGGCGAATTTGGCGGCGGCGGTGGCGTTCGTTTCCCGGGTGACTGTATATGACAACAGTTCCTTCGATGAGCCGTTTCGTTGGCTGGGGGAGTTTCGAGGCGGGCGATTGGTGAGGCAAGCGACGGGAACAATGCCGAAGTGGGCGGAGACACTAATTGTCACGTCGAAGTGACGGAGGTGGGGCATAAGGGAAGATGGAAGAAGGGGACTGCGCGGGGAAGCATGAGTAGCGCATCACCAGCCGGTGAGGACGAGGGTGTTCATCGAGACCGGGGGGAGGTTCAGGTGCGCGGAGTGGGTGCCGGCTTGCACGGTGACGGGGAGGGCGTCGCCATTGATGTTGGCAAGGACGACGACCAGCTCGCCGGAGGGGTTGTGGAAGGCGATGACGGTGTCGTTCGAGAGAAGGTCGCCGTTGGTGCCGGGAGAGGCGGACCAGGCGATGCGGGTGGCGCCGGGCTGCACGAAATGGCCGAAGTGTTTCAGGGAATAGAACTCGGGGTCGTAGGTGATGGTTTTGGTGTCGGCGTCGATTTTGAGGAGGCTGTTTTGTTTCCAGCCCCAGGTGCTGGTGGCCTTTTCGCTGAGGATCATGTTCCAGTAGTCGTAGCCGTTGGCGAAGTTGTTGAGGTCCGTGACGATTCTGCAAAAGGTGGTGAGGGCCTCGGTCCAGGTATTCTCGCCGTGGTAGCACTCGGTTTCAGTCTGGAGCATTTTTTTGTCGGGGTAGGCGAGGTGGGTGGCGAGGAAGGCGTTCTGGCCGCCGTATTGGTAGCCGACTCCGGAGATGGTGGGGTTGGCGGCGGGGTCGCCGAGGACGGGATTGACGTAGTCGTCGAGGTTTTTGCTAACGATGGTGCCGAGCCAGACCTGGACGTCGAGGTGGTCTTTTTTGAGCTGAGGGACGAGGTAGTCGCTCAGGAAGGTATGGATCTCGTCGCCGTTCCAGGCGCACTGGGGGTAGATGTTATTATTATAGAGGGGTTCGTTCTGGGGGTGAATGGCGTAGAGGTTGATGCCGGCCGCGCGGTAGGCTTGGACGTATTTGGAGAAGTAGAGGGCATAGGCGGCGAGGGTCTGCGGGTCCTGGCGCATCTGGCCGCCCTGGTACTGGTTGTTGGTCTTCATCCACGAAGGCGGGCACCACGGAACGCCCCAGACGGCGAGATTGGGCTGATCCTGCATGGCGGCTTTTATATAGGGACTGAGGTATTGGCGGTCGCGGTCGATGGTGAAGTTGGCCATGGCGTAGTCGCCGGGCGATTCGTCGTACGAGTACCATTGGAGGGCGAAGTCGTTGGCGCCGATGGGTGCGCGGCAGAGGTTGAAATTGCAGCCGCTGGGTGAGAAGAGGGCTTTCAGGGCAATGGCTTGCTGATCGGGAGGGAGGGCCTGCAAGGCGGTCCAGCCCAGTTCGTTAAAGCAGCCGCCAAAGCCGTCGATCGACTGGTAAACGGTCGCGGGGTCGATTTTGATCGTATTGGGCTGGGTGGCCGAGGGTTGAGGATTGATGCTGACGGTGAGCTCTTTCCACGGGTCGGTCGGCGTGCTGCTGGTCCATTGCAGGGTGGGGGTGGAGGCAGGCGCGGCCGGGGCGCTGGTATTTTGCGCGAGCGCGGATGAGGCAGCCCAAGCCAGGAAAATCCACAGGCCCAGAGTGGGCAGATGAAGGCGGGGAGGGGTCATAAGGCAAAAGTTGGGGGAGCGCGGTTTTGGGAGGCAAGCACAATCGGGTGCGGCTGGACGCGGGGTCCGAGTTGGACGAAATTTAGGCGTCAGAGTGCAGGGGCCTGGGAGTGGGGCACGGGGCTTGCTGCGGAGGGGCGGCCCGCGAAACAACGGCGGGTGGCGTTTTAAGCAAAAATTATGGGCGACATTACGAAAATGAGAAGCTTGGATGGGGGACGGCCCGGAGGGGAACGGGGTCGGCGCGGGCCGGAAATGGGCCGGCGGCACCCATGGAGCGGGCAGGATGGGCGGCTGGCCCTTTTTGGGATTGCCTTGTCTGGAGTTATTCTAATTTCTACTTCGATTTTACGGACTTATTTTTATGGCTACCGCTCGTCTTGATCGTAAGGGATTTTTAAAGAGCCTGGGATTGCTGGCGACCGCTATGGCGGTTCGACCGGCGACGGCCAACGCCGCCGACAGCGGGCGGAGCCCGGAACCGACGGCGAAGGCGCCTTTGGCGGTGCGGAAGGCACCACAGGCGGTGGCGCGCCGTCCGGACCTGGTCTGAGACCGGGACAAATTTTCCCACGCACGACCTTTGAGGCTTCTACATGGCCAACATTTTCCCCGCCTGGACCAACCTGCTGCCGATCAAATTGGTGATCGGGCTGGGTTTGGCGGCGACCGCGGCGGTGGGGGCGGTGTGGTATTATTGTTCGCCGAACTACACGCGGGTGGGGTACATGCCGATTCAGCCGGTGCCGTACAGCCATGCGCTGCACGTGGGGCAACTGGGGCTGGACTGCCAGTATTGCCACACGTTTGTGGACCGGGCGCCGGCGGCGAACATCCCGGCGGCGAGCGTGTGCATGACCTGTCACAGCCCGGACTTGGGGAACATCAAGGGCGACAGCCCGTTGCTGGAGCCGATCCGGGAGAGCTACGACAGCGGGTTGCCGGTGGAGTGGGTGAAAATCCACAACGAGCCGGACTACGTTTATTTTAACCATGCGGTGCACGTGAACCGGGGCATTTCGTGCGTGGAGTGCCACGGGCAGATCAACGAGATGGACACGGTGGCGCAGGCGAAGCCGCTGGGGATGGCGTTTTGCCTGGATTGCCACCGCCAGCCGGAGGACCACATCCGGCCGGTCGATAAGGTTTACGATTTGACGTGGAAACCGGACAGCGCGGAGGCGCAGGTGCAGCAGGGGATCAAGTTCGTGCACGATTGGAAGGTACTGCCGCCGCAGAGCTGCTCGGGGTGCCACCGCTAAGCACCATGGAAAATTAAAAATTAAAAACAGAAAAATAAAAAACTTTTCAATTCTTTGAAACCACGCCACCAACTACAACGCCGAGCCACCTTTCAATATAAATGAAACTGAAATTCCACCATCCTGAGCCGAGCGCGCGCGAGCTGACGGGGCCGCGTTACTGGCGCAGCCTGGACGACCTGGCGGCGACGCCGGCGTTCAAGGAGTGGGTGGCGCGGGAGTTTCCGGCGGGGGCGTCCGAGCTGGAAGGGGTGAACCGGCGGCATTTCCTGAAGATCATGGCGGCGTCGTTCGGGCTGGCGGGTCTGGGGCTGGCGGGCTGCCGGCAGCAGACGCTGCACTTGCTGCCGTATTCGAAGCAGCCGGAGCGGCTGATTCCGGGCGTGCCGATTTTTTACGCTTCTTCGCTGCCCGGGCCGGAGGAGAGCCTGCCGCTGATTGTGGAGACGCACGATGCGCGGCCGACCAAGATCGAGGGCAACCCGAGCCATGCGGCCACGGGCGGGGCGACGGACATTTTCGCGCAGGCAAGCGTGCTGGATTTGTACGATCCAGACCGGGCGCAGCGCAGCAGCGCGCTGGATGGCACGGTGCTGACGCCGGACGAGGTGGAGGACAAGCTGAACAAGCTGGCGGTGAGTTATGGGGCGACGGGCGGGGCGGGGTTGTGTTTCCTGGCGGGACGGAGCATGTCGCCGACGCGGGCGCGGCTGGTGGAGAAGATCCGGCAGCGGTACCCGCAGGCGGTGTGGGCGGAATACGAGGCGATTGACCAGAGCAATCCGGAGCGCACGGCGAGCGCGTGGTTTGAGACGCCGGCGCGGCCGGTGTATGATTTTTCCAAGGCGAAGCGGGTGCTGTCGCTCGACAGCGACTTTTTGCACACGGAGCCGGGGAGCCTGGCGAACGCGCGCGGTTTTGCGAAGGCGCGGCGGGTGGAGCAGGAAGCGGACATGGCGGGGATGAACCGGCTGTACATCGTGGAGAGCAATTTTTCGCTGACGGGGGCGAACGCGGACCACCGGCTGCGCTGTTCGACGGCGCAGATTCCGGCGCTGGCGGCGCAGGTGGCGGCGGAGTTGTTTGCGCAGGCGCCGCTGCCGAACCGGCAGGACGAGGTGATGGCGGTGTTGAAGAAGCTGAGCGCGGGCGTGGAGGTGGATTCGCAGTGGGTGAAGGAGTGCGTGAAGGATTTGCTGGCACACCCGGGGGAGTCGGCGGTGATCGCGGGCTCGCAACTGCCGGTCGAGCTGCACCAACTGGTAATTTTGATGAATCTCGCGCTGGGCGCGGTGGGACAGACGGTGACGTACCGGCAACTGCCGGATCGCGGACCGGCGGCGGGAATCGCGGACGTGGCCGCGGCCATCGGGAAGAACAAGGTGCAGACGCTGGTCGTTCTGGGCGGAAATCCGGCGTACAACGCGCCGGGGGACTTGAATTTCGCGGCGATGCTGAAAACGGTGCCGGAGGTGGTGCGCTATGGTTATTATGGACGGCAGGCGGACGAGACCTCGGCGCTGGCGGGGACATTCATCGCCGGGCTGCATCCGCTGGAGAGCTGGGGCGACGGGCTGACATGGGACGGCTTCCATGTGCCGGTGCAGCCGATGATCGAGCCGCTGTTCGAGGGGCATGGCGAGCTGGATGTTTTGGGCATGCTGGCGGGCGAGCCGAATGCCGACGCCTACCAGTATGTGCGCAACACGTTTGCGGCGATGCACCCGGGGCGGTCGTTTGACGAATGGCTGGCGGTGGGGGTGGAGGGGCCGCGGTTGCCGTCGGTGGAGCGGGACGACGTGAGCGTGCGCGCCGATGCGCTGGCGGCGTGGGTATGGCGGACACCGGAGCTGGGTCCGGACAAATTGGAGGTGCGTTTGGTGCCGGGGGCAGGCTGGGACGGGCGTTACGCGAACAACGGCTGGCTGCAGGAGTGCCCGGACCCGATGACGAAGCTGACGTGGGACAATGCGATTTTGGTGAGCCCGAAGCTCGGGAAGCTGCTCGGCTTGTGGCCGGAGCCGAACGCGATGAACAAGCTCGGGCAAATGGCGATGGACGACAACACGTTCTACAAGAGCGTGGAGAAGGCGAAGCTGGGTGAGATCAAGGTGAACGGGGTGACGGTGCGCGGGCCGGTGAGCATTTTGCCGGGGTTGGCGAATTGGACGGTGGTGGTGGCGCTGGGTTACGGGCGCACGGCGGGGAACGTGGGCGGGAACGTGGGCTTCAGTGCATCGCCGCTGGTGACATCCGCCGGGCCGATGGCGCACAGCGTGACGGGGGCAACGCTGACGATTTTGCCGGACACGGTGTACGACCTGGCGAACACACAGGAGCATTGGGCGATGGAAGGGCGGGCGCTGGTGCGCGAGGCGAATTTGCAGGAGTACAAGGAGAAGCCGGACT
>JBEKZN010000005.1:0-13772 GCA_049509815.1 Opitutales bacterium | reverse complement strand
CAGCGCCGCCGAAATCCGCCGCCGCCGCCAATCTGGCGAACCCTGGGCTTTTTGGTTGCCCCGCGCCGTCGCCACCGCCATTGAAGAACGTCAATTGTACCGCTAAGCCCCGCCCCCATGCCCAGCCCCGCCGCCGCCGTCACCCCGAGCCTCCTGCAACGCTGTTGCCAGGCTCTTGACGACAAAAAAGCGGCCCACCTGCGCGTGCTCGACGTCTCCGGCCAGTCCTCCATCACCAACTACCTGGTCATCGCCACCGCCACGTCCAGCCCCCACCTCAAGGCCCTCCGCCAGGCCGTTCAGGATACCCTCAAGGAAGTCCACGCCCCTGTGGCCGGCGTCGAATTCGGCGACGACAGCGGCTGGCTCGTCGTGGACGCCTTCGAGTTCATGTTCCACCTCTTCCTCCCCGCCCAGCGCGACCACTACCGCCTCGAATCCCTCTGGAAAGACGCCCGCCTCCTCGACACCCGCGACTGGCTCAAAGACCGCTGAAGTCCCCTACCCCGTCGCCACCGCCAGCAGCTTCCCAAACACCTCCGTCGCCTCCACCTCCCGCGCCGCCGTCGGCGCCGCCACCGGCCCGATCAGCACCGGCCAGTCCCGCCCATCCTCGGGCACCCGCCCGTGCGACCCGCGCACCAGCCCCGCATCCAGCGGAATCACGTCCATCAGCATCCGCAGCCCCAGCTTTTTCTGCAACAGCCGCCACCCGATTTTTAATTTTGGCGCGGCCAGCCGCGGATCCAGAAACAACTCCACCGGGTCGTAGCCGGGCTTGCGATGGATGTCCACCGTCCGCGCGTAATCCGGTGCCCGCGCATCGTCCTCCCAAAAATAGTACGTGAACCACGCGTCCGCCGCCGCAATGGCCACCAAGTCCCCGCTGCGCGCATGGTCCAGCCCCTCCGCCCGCTTGCCCGCCTCGTCCAGCACGCGCTCCACGCCGGGCGTTTCCTCCAGCACCGCGCGCACTTTCGCCAGCAATTCCGGCTCCCGCACATAAACCTGCGCCACCTGGTGGTCAGCCAGCGCCCACGCCGCGCACCCGCCCTCGTCCAGCGTCTCGCGCCCGAGCTCGTCCTTAAGGCTCAGCCACCCGTGTCGCCGCAGCACCCGGTTTAAATGCACCGGCTGTGCCACCGGCGTGATCCCGTATTCCGACAACACTGCTACCGTCACTCCGCGCCCCGCGAAAAACTCCGCCAGCCCGCCCGCGATCTCGTCCGCCACCGCCAACTCCCCCGCCACGCGCGCGTCCGCTGAATCCGGCCCGAATTTCTGCAGTCCGTAATCCAGGTGCGGCAAATACACCAGGCTCAGCGCCGGCCCGTGCTTCTCCTCCACCCACCGCGCGCACGCCGCGATCCAGTCCGACGCCCCCCGTCCCGCCGCCGGCCCCCAGAACCGTGGAAACGGAAACTCCCCCAGCGCCGCCTTCGCCTCCTCCCGCAGCCCCATCGGCTGCGTGTGGATGTCGAACACCTTGCGTCCGTCCGCCGGGTACAAGGGCCGCGGCGTCACGCTGTATTCAACTTCCGAATACATGTTGAACCACCAGAACAGCTGCGCTGTCGTCGCCCCCGGCCGCGCCGCCCGCAGCGCGTGCCACAGCTTCGGCCCCTGCACCAGCCGGTTCGATTGCTTCCAGAACTGGTGCTCCGCCAGGTCCCGGTCGTACCACCCGTTGCCCACGATTCCGTGCTCGCGGGGCCGTTTCCCCGTCAAATACGTCGCCTGCGCGCTGCCCGTCACCGCCGGCAGCACCGGCGCCACCCGTAGCATCCGCTGCCCCGCCGCGAATTTCGCCAGCCGCGGCATCCGCCCGCTCGCCAGCAGGCGCTCCGTCAACCCCACCACGTTCAACACCGCCGTTCGGGCCATCCCTCACCACACCCCAACCCGTGCGCTTTGGCAAAAGTTTTAGTCACCCCCATTTTAGGCCTCCGGATTCAGCCAGGTGCTCAGGCGTGAAGACAGCACTTCGTAAACCAGGTCCCGGGGCGCGACATAAACACACCGGACGTCACCGTCCGCATAAAAAAAGATGATGCGAAAGCGCCCCACCCGCAACCGGTAAAGCCCCTCCAGGTTTTTCTCCAAGGCCGCGATGTCCCCCCTCCCTGCCACCAGCTCCGCCAGCGCCTGCTTCACGCGGCGCCGTGGTTCCGGCGCGAGCGTGCGGCAAAACGCCTTCACTTGCGGGCCGATGACGACCCTAGCCATCGAGCGCGCTCAGGGGTTCATACTTGAGTTTGCCGGCCTGCGCTTTCCGCCACTCCTGCATGAATGCCGGGTCCGCCAGCAACTCCATCGTCTCCAGCATGGCCTCCATCCGCTCCGCCGACAACACATACGCCACCGGCTTTTCGTGCCGGGTGATGGTCGTGAGCGATCCCGCTTCCGCCCGCCGCACCAGCGCGGGCAATTGCGTTTGCGCCTCCTTGATGCTGTACGTACTTTTCATCCCCTAAAGACCTACCCCGCTCGGCCCGGCCTGTCAATCCCGCCTCACGCCCCCGGCGCCGCCGCGGTGCTGGCCGGCGGCGGTTTCAACCGCGCGCTGGCCAGCGCCTGCCCCGGCAGGTTGTGCTCCAGCACCTGGTTGTACAACTGCTTGGCCGTCTCAAACTGATTCTTCTGCTCGTACAAATCCGCCAGCTCGAACAGGCACCGCGACATCCAATAACGCCCCTGCGGCCCCAGTTCCGCCGCCAGCGTCTCGTCGTCCAGAAAATGCCGCACCACCGCGTAATACGCCTGCGCCGCATCGTCCGGATTCTCGTCGCGCGCCAGCATGTAGCCCAGCTTGAAACCCGCCTCCACCCGCGCATCGACCGGCAGGCTCGGCAGGTTCATCAGCCGCTCCAGCGCCGACTGCGCCTCCTCCCGGCGCGTCGCATCCTTGCCCGACATTTCCACCAGGCAGTCCGCCTGGTCCAGCTCCGCGCGCGGGCGGTTCGGGTCGCTTTCCGGATAATCCTGCAACAGCACATTGTACACCGTCAGCGCCGTTTCGAAATTGCCGTCCTTCCGCTCCAAGTCGCCCTGCAACAACAGCACCTGGTACATCAAAGGATCGTAGATCGCCGCATATTTCGGGTCGTGGTCGCGCTCCACAAACACCTCCAGCCGCCCCAGCGCATCCTCCAGCGGGTCGTTCGGCTGTCCCTGCGCGTCCACATACACCGCCGCCCGCGCCTCCGCGTACAACGCCGATTCATACAACGCCAGCGGCGCATAAGGCGAGTCTTTGTACGTGTCCGCCAGGTCGTTCATCAACCGTTCCGCCTCCGCCGTCTCGCCTGCGGCAGCCAGCGCCCGCGCCTCGAAAAAAGTCGAATAAATCGCCGCTTCCGAATCCTTGTAATCCGTGCGCAGCTTGTCGAAGTACTGATGGTACGCCGCCATCTGGTTTTGGTAATACGCCGCCTGCCCCTGCATCAGCAGCGCCTGCGCCTTCAGTTTATTCAACAAGTCTTTGTCCAAGTCCGGCGGCACTCCCTCGGCCGGCAGCGCGTTCAGTTCGTCCGCCAGCGCCTGCGCCCGCGTCGTTGCCGAGGGATCGGACACGTCCACTGCCAGCCGCGCCGCCAGCCAGCGCAATCGCACCCGATAACCCGGTGACAACCCCGCCGCCTGGTCCGCGCCCAGCAATTGGTCCACATGCTTGAACGCATCCGCTTCCCGGCCCGCGTCGCGCAACGCCGTCAGCACATTCCACTCCGCCTCCCAGCGATCCGCCGGCGCGATGCCCTGGGCCGCCGCGCCCTCCGCCAATTGCAGCGCGTCGTCGAGCCGCGCCTGGTCAAGGTGCGTCGGGTCCTGCCGGCTCGCCAAAATATCGCTCTGCACCGCCCGCAACAACAAATCCTTCCGCGCTTCCAGCGGGTTGGCCGAGCCCAGCAGCGCCGTGTAAGCCGCGGCCGCCTCCGGGTAATCCCCGCTCTGGAAATACGCGTCCGCCAGCAGCCCGGCCAGCCGCGTGCGCTCCGGGCCGTCCGGCATTTCCGCCCACAACCGATGCAGGTAGTCCGCCTCGTCGCGATAGTGCGGCGGATCGCTCTTCCACGCGATGTACGCCAGCAGGCCCCACGCCTCCTGGTGCACCGACGACCCGGCGTATTCGTCCAACAGCCGGTGCGCGCTCGCCGACGCCTCCGCCAGTTGCCCCTGGCTCAAGGCCAGTTGCGCCTGCAACAAATACAGCCGGTCCTGCAACGGATGCCGCGGCTGGCTGTTGATCAAGTCGTTGAGAATCGTTTGCAAGCCCGCCGGGTCCCCCGCCAGTTCGCTGTTGTTCACCAGCATGCTCTCCAGCAGCGTCAGCGCGATCTCCTGCGTCTGCAGCTCCTGCTGCGTCGGCTGCGCGCGATGTTCCTGCAGCACGTTCTTCAGCTCCAATTGCGCGCGCGCCGATGTCGGATCCAACAACGCCAGCAGCAGCCGCACGCTGTCCTTCGCATCCGCATCCTCGTCCGGCATCCCGTCCAGCAGCTTCGTCACCACCGCCACCGCCGCGTCCTTCTCGCCCAGCTTGTCGAGCACGATCGCGTACTCCTTCGCAAACTGCACCCCCGCGCTCGGGTCGCCCGCATAATCCTTGGCCCGCTGCTGCAACAGCGCCGCCAGTTCCGGCGTGGCCTCATCCGTCATCATCATCTGCCCGCGCCACTCGGCCGCCTCGAATTGCGCCTTTTGTAACGGCGTTGCCGCCGCGTCCACCGCCCGCTGCCACGCCACCTGCGCGCTCGCGGCATCCTTCGCCTGCTCCGCCAGCAAACCCTGTGCCGCGTAATACCATGGACGATCCTCCGCGGACAACTCGTCCGGATTCACCCGTGCGAACTGCGTCGCCGCCTCCGGCCACTGCTCCGAACGCGCCGCCAGCAACGCCGCCAGCAACGCATAGCCCCCGGAATCCTTCGCCCCCACCGCCTGCAACGCCAGCGTCGCATTTCCCGTCTGATCCAGCGCCAGCCACGCCGTCGCCAAATCCAAATTCAATGCATCCCGCTCTGCCGGATCCAGACCCGGCGCCGACAGTGCCTGGGCGAACAATCCCTGCGCCAAATTCGGCAAACCCGCCCGCAGCGCATCCCTTCCGGCCGCCGTCGCCCACTCCGCGGAAACCCCCGCCTGCATGTTCGGCGCCGCCACTGCAAACGGCGCCGCCGGCAAGCTCCCCGCCTGGCCGTTCACCGTTTCGGTCGAATTCCCCGGCGCCACCGGCGTCTGCCCCAACACCGCCAAGCCCCAACCCCATGCCGCCACCCCGGCAACGCTCCAAGCCCGCCGCTTCCAGTGCCGTTTATTAAATAAATAATCCCTCATGGAGTCGTGACCACGACCGTCGCCGCGGAACTCGTTGTCGTCCCCAGCAGGTTGCCCACCACGACGGTGTAATTGCCCGCCGCGGCCGGCTGCACATTTGATAGCTGCAGCATGTTCGTAGTCACGCCCGAAATAACCGTCGGCTTGGTCGAATTCGCCAGCGCCTTGCCGTTCATATACCACTTGTACGTCATGTTCAGCTTGCTCAGGTCGCTGGCCTCCACCATCAGCTTGACCGAGCCGCCCTCCGCCACCGGCGGAGGACTGGCCGGCTGCACCGTGATCTCCGGCACCCCCACTATAACCGGTATCTTCGCGGTGTACGTCTTTTTGTTTCCGTCATTGGCCGTGATCGCCAGCGTAAGCTTCCCGCTGGCCCCCGGTATCGGCGTCAATTGCAGTTGGCCAAAGCTGTTGCTCGAAAGCTTCACCACTCCCGTCGGGTTCACCGTCGCCCCGAAAAACGGCAGTTGCGTGTAAGTCGTGTAAACCAAATTCTCCAACTGCACATTCTCCCCGTCGCTCACGTCCAAATTCCCCCCGCTGTCAAAGGCCAGCCCCAGCGGATCGGGCGTATGCCCTTCGCTGAACACGCTCACCTTCCCCTGCGGCGTCACCTTCGAGATCTCCCCGTTCCCATAGTTGGCCACGTACAAATTGCCGTTCGCATCAAACGACAGCGACCGCGGGTAATCGAATCCGCTCGCAAACAGGCTCACGTTCCCCTCCGGCGTGATCTTCGAAATCGTCCCTTTCGCCAAATAACTGCTCACATACAGGTTGCCCTTCGCATCCTCCGCCAGCCCCACCGGAGCCGTCAGCCCGCTCGCCAGGGTGGTCACGTTGCCCACGGTGAAATTACCCACGGAAAACTCGAGGTTTTCCTCCGTCAGCGCCGTCGTCGGCGTGATTTTCTCCACTGTCCCGTTCGCCGTGCCGTTCCCATATTCGGTCGCATAAACCGTGTCGTTCGCGTCCACCACCACCCCGATCGGCGTGTTATCCAGATCGGCGTACACTCCCGCGCTTCCATCCGGGAATACAATGGCCACCACCCCCTCCGCTGTCGTGTTCCCCGTCGTCGCATTGGTCGCCGTCACCAAATCCGGATCGGTCACAAACATCGTCCCATTCGCATCAATCGCGATCGCCTGCGGCGAACTGAATTCACCCGAGATCACCGGTTCCACCGTGTCGTTCATCACTTCATACAGAGACCCGCTCCCGTTCTCCAGCACCCATAGCGTGTTGTTCGCGTCGAAAGCCAGCCCCGTCGGCGTCTGGAAACTGTACCCTTGCGGATAATTGTCGGGCTGCGGGTACTGCACCGAGGCGTTGCCCGATGGCGTGATCTTTGTAATCGTCCCGTTGCCCGCGCTGTAGGCAATCACCGGGAGTTGACTCAACGCGCCGCCATTGTTCACCACCGGTGCATTCGCCAGTTGATTCACCAGCGTCATCGAGTTGTTGATCACCTTCCCAAACACCGTAAAGCCTTGCGGGTCGAGTGTCGTGTTGTTGTTCACGAGGTTGATGAACCACTGGCTCGTCGCACTGTCCACGTTCCCGCTCGTCAAAGCCATCGCCACGGTTCCCTGGACATTCGACATATTGAATTCGCTCGCAATCGGCGGCATCGTCGGCACCGCTTCCAACTGCCCCGTAAAGGCCCCCGTCGTCGTATTCTGCGCCAGTTTGTACGCCCCTCCCTGGATGATGAAGCCGGGCACTGACCGGTGCAGGAAACTCACCCCGTAGTTGCCGCTGCTCACGTAATCGAGAAAATTCGCGGTCGTGTTCGGCGCCACCGCCGGAAACAGCTCCATGTCAATCCCGCCCAGTGACTTGAAATCCACCGTGGAGCCCTTGCTGCCCGCCTTTAACGTCAATTGCTGCACGTTGACCTGCACCACCGGATCCGTGATGTTCTGGAACGCCCACAGGCTGCTCAAATTCACCGTGTAGGCCGTGCCGTTGTACGGCAATACCACCGACTTCGGCGGCGTTCCCACCTTCACCAGCGTCAGGTTTTGCGCCGCCACATTCAGGGTAAATACCAATCCCAGACCCACGGTTATCCACCAGTTAGGTTTCATAATATAAGCCTATCCCTTCCGAAGCCGAATTGAAAGTTAAATGACCGCCCGGCTTCATTAAAGTTTCCCTTAAAAACCCGGCCAACGCGCCAGGTCTTTCCCATAAGAGACCCAGCCCGTCCATTTCTTCCCGCTCTCCCCGAAAAGATTCAGAACCCCTTGATCTTGAACAACGACGTCACCGATTCGTTCCCGTGGATGCGCTGGATCGCCTGCGCCAGCAAGGGCGCCACTGAAAGCACCGTGATCGGCAAATCCCGCGGATCCACCGGCGTCGAATTCGTCGTGATCAACTCGTCCAGCGCGCTCTTCCGCAACCGCTCAAAACCCGTCTCATTCAAGACCCCGTGCGAAACCGCCGCCCGCACCGTCTTGGCCCCCCGCTCCTTGATCAGCTTCGCCGCCGCCGTCAGCGTCCCCGCCGTCTCCGTCATGTCATCGACCATCAGCACATTCCACCCGTCCACGTCCCCCACCAGATTCACCGCCTCCACGGTCGTGGACGACACCCGCCGCTTCGCCACGAAACCCAGCGGACACCCCAGCATGTCCGCGTACGCCGCCGCCATCTTCATCCCGCCCACGTCCGGCGAAATCACAATCAGGTGCTCCAGGTTCTTCAGCTTCTCCAAATACTCGAAGAATATCGGCGAAGCGTACAAATGGTCCACCGGCACGTCGAAAAACCCCTGGATCTGCTGCGCGTGCAAGTCCATCGTCAAAATCCGGTTCGCCCCCGCCGCCACCAGCAAATTCGCCACCAGCTTCGCCGTGATCGGCACCCGCGGCTGGTCCTTCCGGTCCTGCCGCGCGTACCCGTAAAACGGCAGCACCGCCGTGATCCGGTCCGCCGACGCCCGCCGCGCCGCGTCAATCATGATGCACAGCTCCATGATGTGGTGGTTCGCCGGATTGCAAGTTGACTGGATGATGAATACATCCGCCCCCCGAATGTTCTCGTTGATCTTCACAAACGTCTCCCCGTCCGGAAACGCCTTCACCGTCGCCTGCCCCAGCGGCGCGCCCACATGCTTGCAAATCTCCACCGCCAGCCCCGGGTTGGAGTTGCCCGTAAAGATCTTCAAAGGTGAGCCATTCATGCCGAAAACATCAATCCGCCCATTGCTGACGCACCCCGGCCGCAAATGCAAACATTCTGTGACGCGCCCTTCGGCTTTAGGGGGCATCCCTCAGCCAGATTCCCCTGTCCCCCACCGTCACAATCTGCTTAATTTCCACAAATCCATGCACTTCGCTCACCCTTTCTTCGCCCTGTGGATCTTTTGGGGTCTGTACTGGCTCGTCTCTTCCAGCGGCACCAAACGCACCCTCCATCGCGCCCGCTCCCGGGGGCGCTTCCTCGCCCTGCTGGTCTTCATCGCCCTGCTCGCGCTCGGCCACAATGGCCGCCTCCCCTGGCTGTTTGTCCCTCTCTACCACCCCAGCGACTCCCTCGAAATCCTCGGCCTCATCCTCTGCGCCTCCGGCATCGCCTTCGCCATCTGGGCCCGCAACATCCTCGGCACGAACTGGAGCGCCCAGCCCACCCTCAAGGAAAACCACGAACTCATCACGACCGGCCCCTACCGCTACGTCCGCCACCCCATCTACACCGGGCTTCTCCTCGCCATCCTCGGCACCGTCATCGCCAGCGGCCGCACCTTTGACTTCATCATCCTCGCCTACCTGCTCATCGACACCCACTTCAAGGCCAAAACCGAAGAATCCCTCATGCTCCGCCAGTTCCCCGACGCCTACCCCGCCTACCGGAATCAGACCAAAGCCATCATCCCCTACGTCCTTTAGCCGCAGCAGTCCGTCTGTCCTGAATGAACCCTATCAGAAGTAAGCACGACCCGCCTCATGCCCTCACCACTCCCGCCTCAACCCTTCAACCTTTTAACCCTTCAACTATTTAACGCTTCATCCTCACCCGTGCCCGCCGAATCCTCATCCAACGAAATCCGCCTGACCGCCTCCGGCAGCCCCGCCGGTCGTTTTACCCTCTGTGTCCAGCAAGGCCTGCTCCGGGTCACCGCCGAAGGCGAACCCATCGGCCAGGACCTCCTCGTTTGCTTTCGCCGCGCCCAGGACGCCGGCTGGCTCCAACCCAACATGCGCACCCTCGTGGACCTGACCCGCTTCACCGGTGTCATCGATTGGCCCGCCATCCACGCCATCAAACGCATGGCCCCGTGGGGCACCGATCCGGGTCCCGCACCCCGCACCGCCTACCTCGTGCGCGACACCCTCACCGGCATGGTCGTCAAAGTCCTCAGCCTCCTGTTTCCCCGCTCCCGTCACCGCCTCTTCCTCAATGAAGCCGAAGCCCTCGCCTGGCTCCACGCCCCGGAAACACCCCCCTCGCACTCCACCCCTGAACTCGCCTGAACTCACTCCCCTCAACCCACACCCCTCACCAGCAAGTGATCCCGCAGCGGCGGGTTCCATTCCCCTCCCCCGAAAAGCAAATTCCCATCAGTTAACCATAAAACAGTAACAATTATGAGCAAAGTTTGGTTTATCACCGGTGCTGGTAGTGGCATCGGAACGGGCATTGGCAAGGCGGCCTTGCGCGCGGGCGACCGCGTCGTCGCGACTGGCAGAAATCTCGAAAAAGTGCGCCGCGTTTTTCCCGATGTGGCGCAAGAGAGCATTGCCTTCGTGCAATTGGACGTCGTAAACGAGGCCCAAGCCAAAACGGCTATCAACGAAGCGACCAGGCGTTTCGGGCGCATTGATGTCTTGGTCAACAATGCCGGCTACAGCCTGCTCGGTAATTTCGAGCAGATGACCACCGCCGAGATCCAACAGCAGTTTGCCCCGAACTTTTATGGCGTTGTTCATGTGATGCAGGCTGCGTTGCCCGTCATGAGGAGGCAGCGTTCGGGTCACATTATCAACCTCAGTTCCGTCGCCGGCGTGGTCGGGCTGAAGCACTGCGCGGCTTATGCCGCCACGAAGTTTGCAGTCGAGGGTCTTTCGCTGTCGGTCGCGACCGAAGTGGAGCAATTCGGCATCAAGGTCACGGTGGTTGAACCTGGCTTCTTCCGGACGGACCTGCTCGATGCACACAACGTCCGCTGGGTGAGTAAGGTCATCGAGGACTACGCGCCGGAGGGCACCGCTGAGGACATGTGGTCGAAATATAGCGGCACGCAGCCGAACGATCCAGCGAAGTTGGGTGATGCGCTTGTCAAAATCGCCGCGATGCAAAATCCGCCGAAGGTGTTCGCTGCCGGCAGTGATGCCCTCGGCACAATCACGCCGGCAATCGAGGAGCGGCTGCGGGATATGCGCGTCCACGAGACGCTGTCCAAAGGAATGGAAGGCTCATTTTAGCGAACGTAAAAAGCGGACACGGAAAAATATTTCGCCCGCCCGCCCCAACCCCGGCAACCCCGAAAAAGCAATTTCCTATCAGTAACGGCCATATCTGAGCATATTGATAGTGGTAATTAAGGCGTCTGTGCTTTGGCTATTGTTTTTTGGAGTGAAGCCGTTTGGTCGGGAGTCAAGCCAGGCAGATTGTTCAGGACATTTTGAACGGCACCGGCTGCGGCGCTTGGGTTTTGTTCCGACCATTGGGTCGCAAGTTGCACGACCTGGGTGTTACGGCTGGTCTGATCGCTTATCGAAGTGGCCCACGTAAACGCCGAGGCTGGGTCGTCATTACCCAAGGTGGAGATAATTTGCGTCACGGCATCATCGCGGGCAGAACCCGGTGGAAGGGTATTAATCCATTGGGTGGCGGTGTTGGTGTCTTGGGCCAACCAGCTTTTGGCGACATCCCCCGTGGCGGTGGCCAAGTCTGCGCCTTGGGGTAAATTCGCCAACATGGCGGCGGCCTGGGCGGGTTGCTGGCTGGCCCAGGCGTTGATGACAGCAACCATCGCACCATTCTGGCTGCTGCCGGATAATTGCTGGGCGTCATTCCACGCGGCTTGAGGGTCAACCGCGGCAAGCTGGGTAATGGCGGCAGTTACGGCGGTATTTTGCGCATCACCTGGCGGCAAGCCTTGAGCCCAAGTGAGTGCGGCTTCGGGATCCGAGCTTCCCCAACTATTCGCCACCTGGGTGGCGAGGGTGCTGAACAATGGCTCGCTCGCCAAATTTTGCTGGATGTAATTGGCGGCGCCCGCCGGGTCGCTGGTAGACCACACCTGCAGGACATTGGAGAAAGCTGAATTGCGCACGGCCACATTGTCGGCCGGCAGCGATTGCGCCCACTGGATGGCGGCTTGGGGGTCCTGTTGGGCCCAATTCGTAGCCAGATCCGGAACGGCCTTGGCGAGGACATTTAAGTCTGGGATTTGGGCCAGGGCCGCCGCCGTGGCCCTTGGGTCGGTCTGGCCCATTTGGTTGAGTACGCCTGTCGCCGCGGAGAGAAAAGCATCGCCGGTGAGGTTTTTATCGGCCCAGGCCAGCGCGCCAGCGGGATCCGTTTGCGCCCAGTTTGTGGCAACATCGCCGAGAAGCCCGTTGCGGCTGCCGCTGCCCGGAAGTTGCAGGGCGGCAGCGGCCGCCGTGGTCGGATCCTGCAAGGCCATGGCTTTGATAGCTGCATTGACCGCATTCGTTTTCTCTTGCCCGGCAGGCAGGCCATTGGCCCACGCCAGCGCGCCGGAAGGGTCTTGCGCCGCCCAAGCGCTGGCGACACTTATCAATACGCCGTTTCGGACGATGCTGGGCGGCAGGTTAAGCGCGGCGGCAGCGGCGCTGGAGGGATCCTTGCCCGCCCATTTTCCAAATATGACAGGGTAGATTCGATCTGAACCACTAGCAGGATGGTCGTGCAAAGCGGTCAGCGCCGCTAGTGGATCCTGATCCACCATGCTACTTAGAACCGCGAAGAGCGATTGTTGTTGAGCACCACCAGCTGGCAGTTTGGAAATGGCGGCGAAGGCGGCCGCCGGGTCTTTGACGGAGACCTCCACTAAAACCGCTGCAAGCAAATACGGCATTCCGGTATGGATGCATATGCTATTCAATAAACCCAAAGCGGCTGGTGGATCCAATTTCGCCAATCGCTCCAGCAGGAGCGTCATGATCTTGGGGTTTTGGTTCGAGTAGTCTGGGTGGGCGATGAATGCGGCAATCCGGTTTTTGATGTCTCGCTCATCGAGCCCGTCAACCCAGGAAAGCAAGGCGAACTCACGGCTATTGCCCCCGGGCAGGTGGAGAATTCTTGCCAAGTCGGCTTGGGCCGACCTCACAGGAGAGACATGCGCTTTGGCAGAACGGGTTGCAGGGGCTGCCATCCACGCCTGCGAATGCCACCCGGCGGCAAAAGCCGCCACCAGCAGGGCAACTTGTAGCACCAGTGTCTTCCAGTGGCGCAGAATGAATTGGGGGGACATCGGGAAAGGGCGGTTGGGAAGAAAAAATGCAATGGCTCGTGAGCCGTGGGACGGGAAGAGAGGTGTTTCCAATTTTGCCAAATCCGGGCTCACTGCGCGGGTGCTAAGGCCGCGATCTTTTGAAGCACGAGGGTTTGGGCATGGGTCACGCCAGTGAGATTGTTGAGCGCATTTTGGGCGGCGGCCGCAGCAGCCGTGGGATTTTGAGATGACCATTTGGCCGCCAGTTTCACTACCTGGGCATTGCGTGTCGACGGGTCGCCAATCGAGAGCGCCCAGTTATAGACTGAGGCCGGATCGCTTTGGCCGACAGTGGAAATAATTTGTTCGACCGCGTTGTCGCGGGGCGCACCCGGCGGAAGCGTGTTGATCCATTGCGTGGCGGCTTGAGGATCCTGATTTAGCCAGTTTTGGGCCACCGTTGCGGTGACGCTGTTTAGGGTGGTGCCGCTGAATAATGTGCCGTTCGTGTTCATCAGTGCCGCGGCGGCTTCAGCGGGTTGCTCGGTCGACCAAGTACCGAATATGTTAGCTTGGACCCTGTCTTTTGCGTCACCGGTCAATTGCCCGGCGGCATCCAACGCCCCTTGGGGGTTGACATTGGCGAGTTGAGCGAGGGCCGTCTCCATGGCCTGGTTTTGCGCGGGGCCGGGAGGCAGGCTTTCGACCCACGTGAGCGCGGCTTGCGGGTCCGAGCGGCCCCAACTATTAAGTACCTCATCCGCGAGGTTGCTAAAGGATGGATCCGTGGTCAGCGTTTGGATGTAAGCGGCGGCGCTCACCGGGTCGTTGAGCGTCCAGACGTTAAGGATGCTGGAGAGGGCCGTATTGCGCACGGTAGCGTTGTCCGCCGGCAGGGCTTGCGCCCATGCCAACGCCCCCTGGACATCCTGTTCGGCCCAATTCCTAGCCAGTACGGGGATGGCCGCATTGATTACTTGGGGATCGGAAATCTGGGCCAGGGCTGCGACCTCGGCGGTGG
>JBEKZN010000049.1:0-8536 GCA_049509815.1 Opitutales bacterium | reverse complement strand
TATTCCCCTCCCCAAAAAAAGCAATTTCCTATCAGCAACCACCGCCAGGTTGCTAAAGATCAATCTTTTTCAACAGCTCTTCGACCGTGAGTTGATGGTGGCCGGCGATGCTCTTGAGAATCCCCGAGAGGGTGCCAGTCCGGATCGGATGGTGGTGCGGAATGACTTCGTGATGTTCGCCCCCTTGCTGGGTCGTGACGCGAACATGGGAGCCGCGCTGCCGGTTCACTTGGTAGCCGAGCACCCGGAGAGCCTTGACTAGCTGGGGGCCGGAGACATCACGCGGCAACTTCATCGCGCCATAACTTCGTCGCGCACAAAGTGAAGCCGGATGACTTTCGGGGCCTCCATCGCTTCATCGAAATAACAGTCCACGGCCTCCTTCACGTTGGTGCGAAGTTCCGCCACGGTCTCGCCCTGGGTATGGATGCCCACGCCAAGGGCCGATGCGGTGTAGCCGCCGTCCACCTCGTCCTCCCGCACCTCGAAGATGATTTCACTCATCGGGTCATCTTACACGCTTGGCGTAACCTCGGCAAGAAAAAGCACTCTCCAATCCCTCACCCTCCCGCCCCCAGCGCCCCGTCCACCTCGTACTCCGTCGCCTCCCCCGCCGCCCGGTCCTGCGTGTACTGCTTCCACGCCGCCTCGTATTTCGCCTCGTCGTTTTTCAACAGCGTCTCCAGGCACGCCGCCAGCGACCACACCGCGTTGTAATAAACCGGATTCGACCACGGCAGCCGCGCCCGCGCCTCATCCAACTGCATCTGCAGCGCCGCCCGCGCCCGCGGCGAACTGTGCACCGGCCACGCCGCCTCCAGCCCAATCCTCTCGTCGTGCCCGCCCGCCTCCACCACAATCGCCTGCAAACTGTCCAGCAGCTCCCGCGTCTCCGCCATGGACTGCACCGGCGGCGTCCGCTCCTCCACCAAATCCCGGTAGCCCACCGCCCACCACATGTCCAAATCCTCCGGCTCCGCAAACCTCCCCGGAAACTGCGCCCGTAACACATCTGCCGGCGCTCCGCCCGCCGCCAGTGCCTGGAACAACTTCCCCGTCGCCGCCTCCCCGCCGGTTTCCTCCTCCAAAAACCGCGCCAGCCAGTACGCATTCACCTCCAGCACCGGCAGCGCGTCCCCGTACGGCCCCTTCGCCGTCATGATCTGCCGCAACGTCAGCACCGGCATCCGCCCCGCCTGCTCCGCCAAAAGATCCTGCGCCGCCGGCTTCAGGCTCGTCTCCAATTCCAGCCCGAACGCAATCTTCATCCAGTCCGGCACCTGCCGCGCCGCCGCCTGCCCGCTCTGCCACGACACCAGTTGCTGCAGCGTCGCGCTGCTCATCGCCAGGCACACGTCCCGGAACGCCGTCGCCGCGCTCCACCGCACCAGCGCGATCCGGTGCCCGTCGTTCTCCGACAGCACCACGAACGGCGCGCTGAAATCCGCCCGCTCCGCCGGCACCAACTGCACCTGAATCGCCCGCACCTCCACATCCGGCCACGTAAAATACCTCCCCAAGTCCGTCTGCAGCCGCCGCGTCATCCGCATCACCGTCTGCGCCGACGCATAGTCCGGCGCCGCCACTTCAAAAAACTGGCTCTCCAACACCACCGGCGGCGGCCCCGGCGTCCTCCCTGCCGGCGTGACATTCCCCGTCTGCGCCATCGCCGCCAGCCCGCTCAAACCCCACCACGCCGCCCATCCCCGCCACCGGCCAAAAAATAATCCACGCATGGCTGCTTGTTCTACGTGCCCGATGCACCGTCACTGACGCGCCAAAACCAGTTGCCCATCCTGCGGCGTGGCGCTGTTGAATTTCCCCCACGCGCCCGCGTACTTCTTCGCCACCGCGTCGGGAATGAACTCCTTCGCCAGCTCGTTGAACACCATCCCCGCCACCCCGCCCGCCGTCGGCAACCGCGCCGACCCGAACGAACTGTACGTCGGCTCAAACTCCGGCCCCTGCGGCCCCGCCTTGAACGTCCCCCGCGCCTGGTACAAAACCTCCACGTTAAAACCCAGCACCGTCACCGCGAACGGCATCGCCACCTGAAAATATCCCGCGCCCCCGGCCTTCGCCTGCCACGAACGAAAATTCGGCACCCCCGCCACCGCGTTGAAATTCGGCGCCGCCGGTGGCGCCGCGCCCGGGGCCGCTGCTGCAGCCGCTGCCGGCGGCGTCGCCTTGAACCCCGCCTGCGCCCACCCGTTCAAGTCCGTGTCCGCCAGCGTCAACGGCCCCGCTCCCGCCAAAAAATCCGGCTCCTTGCTCTGCCAGTCGCCCCCGCTGTCGTCCCCCTTCCAATACCAAATCCCCGCCGGCAGCGGCGGCGGCGGATCCCCCTCCTTCTTCGGCGTCGGCGAGTACGCCTGCGGCGCCGTCGCCGCCAGCACGCAAAAACCAATCACCACCCCCAGGATCACATTGATCACCCCCGCCGCAAGCGCCCCTCCGAGCGTTGATTTGTCTTCGGTTCTCTTGGCGGCGCTCATGGGAGGAAATTTTTTTTCGGTGGCTTTCGCCGCCCGGTTCAGGCTTTGGCGGGTGCGGTTTTCGGCTTCGGGGTTTCGGTTTTGGTGGCCGGTTTGCTCTCCGTGGGGTTTTTTTCGGACGCCGGTTCGGTTTTGGCTCCCGGGCGCCGGTAATCGGTTTCGTAAAATCCACTCCCTTTGAAAATCAAGCCCGCGCCCCCGCTGATCAAACGCCGCAGCCCCGCCTTTTTGCAGGCCGGGCACTTCCGCAACGGCGCGTCCTTGATGGATTGGAAGGTTTCAAATTCGTGCCCGCAAAATTTGCAGGCGTATTCGTACGTCGGCATGTTTCAGTTCAAAATAATTCGTCGGCCCATCCCCCGCCTCACCCGCGCGGAGGCCGGCCCAACCCCCGGCTTTCGATCTCCAGGAACAACCGCGTGTAATACGCCCCCAGCACCAGAAAACCAAGGAAAAAAGCGAACCCGAACACCGGCCAACCCAGCGCCATCAAGCCCCAGAACGCCAGCGACGGCACCAGCAGCTCCGGCCACGCCGCCCGCGTCATCAGGATTGCCAGCACCGGCCGCCCCAGCACCTGCCACCGCCGCCGCGGCTGGAACGCATACAACATCGCCATCACCCACAACGGCGTCACCAGCATCAGCGGTGCCGCCAGCATGTACGCCACGTGCCCGAACAAGCCCAGGCTCGCCCACCCCAGCACCTGCGCCGCCCCCAGCGCCACCAGCACCGGCAAAAACCCGTACAACGCCGCCACCGCCAGCAGCCGCAGCCCATCCACAAACAACCCCTCCCAATCATTCCACTCCGGCCACTCAAATCCCCCGCCCCGGTGGATCTGCCCAAAATACCGGTACAGGTAACCCAGCGCAAAAATGTTCACCAGCGGAATGAAACTCAGCACCCCGCCAATCAGCAAATTCGGCAGCCACCGCCGGTCGGCGAAAATCCTTTTGCCAATGTCTTCGAAACTAACCATGGTCAAATGCTTTGCAAATTTCTCTGGAGGAACAACCGTGCCAGCAAATGCCCCCCTTGATTTCAAAGCAACGTTAAAGCTCTACCGCGACCGCGTGGAAGCCGCCTTCGACACCTGGCTCCCCCCCGCCTCGACCCGCCCCGCCGTGCTCCACACCGCCATGCGCTACAGCATGGAAGCCGGCGGCAAACGCCTCCGCCCCATCCTCGTCCTCGCCGGCCACGCCCTCTTCCCCTCCGACCTCGACCCCCTCCCCGCCGCTGTCGCCCTCGAATGCCTCCACACCTACTCCCTCATCCACGACGACCTCCCGTGCATGGATGACTCCGACCTCCGCCGCGGCCGCCCCACCTGCCACAAACAATTCGACGAACCCACCGCCCTCCTCGCCGGCGACGCCCTCCTCACCCACGCCTTCTACCTCCTCGCCCACGCCTACCGCCACCACCCCGCCATCGCCACCGCCCTCCTCGAAGACCTCGCCGACGCCGCCGGCTCCACCAAACTCATCGGTGGCCAGATGGAAGACCTCCTCGGCGAAAAAGCCGAGCCCACCCCCGAACGCCTCGACTTCATCCACCACAACAAAACCGCCGCCCTCCTCACCGCCGCCCTCGTCATGGGCCTGCGTCTCTCCACCAGCGACCCCGCCAAAATCGCCCTCATGACCACCGCCGGCCGCCACCTCGGCCTCGCCTTCCAAGCCATCGACGACATCCTCGACGCCACCGCCGACACCGCCACCCTCGGCAAAACCGCCGGCCTCGACCAGCGCCACGGCAAGCTCACCTACGCCTCCCTCTACGGCCTCGACGCCTCCCGCCAAAAAGCCCGCGAACTCACCCAGGCCGCCCACGACGCCGCCTCTCAAATCGGCGGCAACAACGCCTTCCTCCTCGCCCTCATCCGGGACATGGAACACCGCGTCAACTAAAACTCCGGCTCAAGCTCCGTCGCCTCGTTCGGATTCCCTCACGCCTCCGCATGACCACCCCCTCCGCCTGGCAACCCCGCGCCCCCGTCCGCTGGGGCATCCTCGGTTGCGGCGACGTCACCGAGGTCAAAAGCGGCCCCGGCTTTCAAAAGGCCGAAGGCTCGCAACTCGTCGCCGTCATGCGCCGCAATGCCGCACTCGCGCAGGACTACGCCCGCCGCCACGCTGTTCCAAAATGGTACAGCGACGCCGATGCCCTCATCCGCGACCCCGAAGTGGACGCCGTTTACATCGCCACGCCCCCCGGCTCGCACCTCGAATATGCCCTCCGCGTCTGCGCCGCCGGCAAACCCGCCTACGTCGAAAAACCCCTGGCCCGCAGCGCCGCCGAATGCGACCAGATGCTCGCCGCCTTCGCCCGCGCCCGCCTCCCGCTCTTCGTCGCCTACTACCGCCGCGCCCAGCCGCGCTTCCTCAAGGTCAAAGAACTCCTCGGCTCCGGCGTTCTCGGCCAATTAACCGGTATCCGCTACCATTATTCCGAACCCAAGCACCGCGCCCTCGCCGCCGAGCTGCCCTGGCGCCTCGACGCCGCCGTCGCCGGCGGCGGGTTTTTTCTCGACCTCGGCTCGCACACCCTCGACCTGCTCGACTTCTTCTTCGGCCCGCTCCTCGACGTCGCCGGCCACGCCGCCAACCTCGCCTCGCCCTACGCCGTCGAAGACTCCCTCGCGATGACCTTCCGCACCGCCGCCGGCGTCCCCGGCACGGCCTCGTGGAATTTTGCCGCCGCCGCGACCGAAGACCTCTTCCAATTCACCGGCACCGCCGGCCGCCTCAGCGTGCCGACTTTCAGCCTCGATCCCATCCGCCTGGAAACCTCGGCCGGCACCCAAACCTTCGAGCTCCCCAATCCGCCCCACGTCGCCCAGCCCCTCATTCAAACCGTCGTGGACGACCTGCTCGGCCTTGGCTCCTGCCCCAGCACCGGTGAATCCGCCGCCCGCACCTCCCGCGTCATGGACCAGGTCCTCGATTCCTACTACGGCGGCCGCGCCGACGCCTTCTGGACCCGCCCCCACTCCTGGCCCGGCCGCCGCCAATAATTCCGCTTAGTGCGTCGGTGCCGTGCTCACCGGCGTCGGCACCGCCATCGTCGCCTTCCCCTTCGGTGCCTCGTGCGTGATGGAGAGTACCTTTAGGACAATCATCACGATTATCACCACCACCCAAATCCACACCCGCCAGCGCGTGACGTTCGACCGCGCTTGCGGCACGCGGAACACTTCCGCCTCCGGCACCTGCCCCAACCCGCGCTCGGCCAAATCGGCTTCGCCCTTCCGAAATAAACCCCACGCTTCCTCGACCCCCGCGGCCACTCGCGCCTCCAGCTCCGGCCCGGGAATCGCCTGCGCCCCGCCCAGCGCCCGCAAAGCTTCTTCGTCCTGCCGCCCGCAGTGCGCCCGCACCACGCCATCCCAGCCCAGCAGGATCCACGAACGTTTCGACCACCGAAAGTAAGCCGCTGTCGTCCATCCGTACAACAAAGGGCCTTTCGCCACGCCGGGCAGACACAGCATCAAGCCGTCGTCCGCCCACCGGTAATTCATCGCCCAATAGCGCTCCCCGAGAAATCGCGCAAACGCCAGCACCTCCGCCCGGCCCATCGGCGGCGCTGTTTCCCCCGCCTTTTTGCTCCCGGCGGGATTGGCCAGCAGCCCCTGCGTCGCCCGCAAAAACAGATTGTAGTCCATGCGCATCGGATGCGATCCGGCCGTGAATGCCGCCAGCGCCAGCGAAAGCACAATCAGGTACGGGAACGCCCCCATCGGCAGCCACCCCAGGCCCACCGTCACGATGCCGATTGCCGTGATCAGCGAGCATCCAAGAATCCTAACATGATATCGACTGCGATTGATGGTCAGGATCCGCGCGGACAACAGGATGAAAGGCAGCGAAACCAATCCCATCGCCAGCAACACCTCCTTCAGTCCGAACCACCGGTTCACCCAATGCATGACCAGCATCATCGCCGCCATGAACGCCACAAAATACCAGATGCGTCCGCGGAAAATGCCGCGATGCAGTTTCGCCCGGAATCCTTCCGCCTCCAGGTAATTGCGATTCTCCGCCCGATGCATCAGCCACGACAGCCACACGCTCGGCAGCATGAACGCCGCTGGAAACACCACCGTCGCCACCTTGAACGGCAGCACCTTTGCGAACGCCGCCGCCAGCGTCGCCCCGAATCCCACGCCCCCGCCCACCTTCGCCGTCGAACCCGACAGCACCGCCGCCATCACCGACGGCACCATCGTGTGCGCCGGCCGCAACTGCTCCAGCGATTCCCCCAGCCGCTCCTCCATCCGCTCCCGCAGCGCCGCCCGCGCCCGGTGCAGCCGCACCCGCAGCGCCGCCTCCGAAATTCCCAGTGCCGTCGCCGCCTCCGCCCCGCTCTTTCCCTCCAGGTAAAACAGCACCAGACACTCCCGATGCGCCGCCGGCAAATCCGCCAGCGCCTGCCGCAGCGTTTCCGCCGTGCCCGTTTCCTCCGCGGTGCTTTCCACCGGACCCGTCGCCACCGGCTGCTCCAGCGCCCACCGCGCCCGCTTGTCCAGTTCCCGCCGCTGCCGCATCCCCAGGCTGATCGCCGCATTGCGCACGATCGTCCCGATCCACGCCGAAAATTTCGCCCCGTCCCCCAGCAACCCCAAATGCCGGTACGCGCGGATGAACGCCTCCTGCGTCGCCTCCTCCGCCAACGCGGCGTCGCCCAGCCGGCTCCACGCCACCGCATACACCCGCCGCTCATGTCGCTCCACCAACTCCCGGTACCGCTGCGCATCCCCGTTGCGCACTGCCGCCACCGCCTGCTGGTCCTGGCCTGCCGGATCCAGTGTTGAATTCAAAATCAAGGTTTCCGTTTGCATATATGGACCAAGACTCCCGCCGGCCACCAATGTTACCAGTTGTCCCCCTGGTCCCGCCAGCCTGCGATTGCCACGCACACCCAGCCCGCCAACAACCCCAACCCGCCCACCGGCGTCACCACCCCCACCCAACTCGGTCCACCCATCGCTAGCACATAGAGAGACCCCGAAAACAACCCCACCCCACCCAACCAGCATCCCGCCGCCCGGCTTAACCAAGTATTCACCTGCAGACGCTGGATTGCCGCATTCCCGTCGCTTCGCCCATTCAGCGCCGCCATCCACGCAACCAGCGCAAGCACGGCCACCGCATGAATAAGTTCATAACTGACAGCGGTTTTCCAAACATCCACCATCCCCCGGCTGGCTAGGCTCACCTCCAGCGCGTGAGCCCCAAAAGCCCCCATGCCAACACCGAGAAAGCCCAATCCCCCCGCACCCATGGCGATTATTTTTATTTTTTTTGCTTAAGTTATTCTCGTTCATAGTTTTAAAGAATATATAATCAAAAAATCCCCCGGCCCGCCCGCTGCTCCTTTTATTTCGACTCCAACCGTTCATTTAACTTTGCAAAAGCAGGACTATTTCCGGATAATTTATTCATTAATATGTTCATAATAAATAGTTTATACAATTTAACAAAATTTGCATCATTTGTGCATGGAAATTGCTCATCTATCGTCTGGAAGCTCTATATGGCGATCTCGTGACGAAAATGACCGTCAGGAAAAACTTCTTGATTTTTTGAACGAAATCCCGATGCTTCTCACTTTAGTGATTTTCCAACCCCGGCTGGGGATGGGGACCACTGCCTAAAACCAAACAAATCAAACTGGAAAACCATGAATAAAACAATCCTTACCGCGGCGGTCATCGCTGCGTTGAGTTCGAGCGCCTTCGGGCAAAACACCACCGCCGCTCCGGCGGCGGCGGCTCCGGCGGCGGCTCCGGCTGCTCCTGCTAGCCCGTTGAGCGACCTCACTGTCCAAGCTACCATGGACTATGAGTCACAGTACATATTCCGCGGCAAGAAGGTCACTAACCAGGCCTTCCAGCCCTCCGCCCAATTCGGGTATCCCGTCTATGGCGGCAGCATCTATGCCGGTATCTGGACCAGCGATCCGCTCGGTCACCAGGGCGGTCCTAACCCGACTCAGGGCATCATCGCCCCCGGGCCCAATCAGCACGACGAGAT